>RFFY01000161.1 GCA_003697065.1 Actinomyces sp.
CAGCTCGCACGCCTGCGGGAGATCGTGCGGACGTGACGGCCCTCGCCCTGGCGGCGGCCGCCGCTGCCGTCGTGGTGGTGGTGGCCGGCGGGATCAAGATCGCCGACCCCTCGGCCGCCTCGGACCTGGTGGCCGATCTGATGGGTCGATCGGCTCGCCCGGTCGGGCCCGACCCGGGAGCGCCTCGTGTCGTCCGCCGCGTCGTGCGCCTCGTCGGGGTGGTCGAGGTGACGCTCGGCCTCGTCGCCCTCGGCGTGGACCGGGCGGGACCGGCCGCCGCTTTGGCCCTGGCCTACCTCGTCTTCGCCGCGGTGGTGCTCGTCGCCCGGCGCCGGGGCCTGGGTGGGTGCGGCTGCCTGGGGGCGCGGTCGGGACCACCCTCCCTGGCCCACGCCGCCGTCGACCTGGCGGCGGCGCTGGCCGCCGGTGCCGCGGCCCTGGTGGGGCCGAGCCCGGCGCGGGCCCTGGCCGACACGGGCGGGCCCGGGGCCGTCGTCGTCGGGCTGGTGGCGGGTGTGATGGTGACGGTGTTGGCCGGCGGGGGCGGCCCGTCGGTGGCGCACCGGGCCTGAGCTGCGCCCGCCGAGCCGGGCCCGGCAGGGCGCACCGGGAGTGGCGGTCGCCGCTCAGCGACGCTGGCAACGCGGGCACCAGGTCGTGCCCCGCCCGTCGACGAGGCGGCGACGCAGGAGCGTCCCGCACCGAAGACAGGGCTGCCCCGCCCGTCCGTAGCAGCGCAGCTCGTCCTGGTTGCGGCCGGTGTGCCCGTCGGCGTCGCGGTAGTCGCGCAGGGTGGTGCCACCGAGGCGGAGTCCCGAAGCCAGAGCGGCGCGCAGGGCGTCGAGGAGGCGCGCGCTGCGCGACACCGAGAGGCGGCGCGCCACGGGATTGATGCCCGCGTCCCACAGGGCCTCGTCGGCGTAGATGTTGCCGACGCCCGCCACCGGGCGCTGGGACAGGAGCTGGGTCTTGACGGCCCGCCGGCTGGAGGCGAGAGCGCGGTGCAGGGTCGCGGCTTCGAGGGTGGGATCGAAGGGTTCGGGCCCGAGCCGGGCGAGGGTGGGGAGCCGACGGTGATCGCCCCGGGGGACGACGGCGAGCCGGCCGAAGCGACGGATGTCGGTGAAGGTGAGGGCGCTCCCGTCGTCGAAGCGCCACCAGGCTCGCAGGTGGGGGCGCTCGCCTGTGGGTGGATCGTCGGCGGGGGTCTCCACGGCGAGTCGACCGGTCATGCCGAGGTGCACGATCAGCTCGCGTCCGTCGTCCAACCCGGCCAGGAGGTACTTGCCGCGGCGGCGCAGGTCGGTGACCGTGGCCCCACGCGTGGCGCGGGCAGGCGCGAACTTCGGCGAGGGGTGGGTGTCGACGTCGACGACGGTCCGCCCGACCACACGGGGGGCGAGCTGGCGACGGATGGTCTCCACCTCGGGGAGCTCGGGCACGGCCGTACGGTACCGGCGGGCGCCGCTAGCCTCCCGCCCGCGATGGGAGACGACGCGAGACGCTTCGGGGACGACGATCTCGAGGAGCTGGCCCGCGAGGCCGTGGACCAGCTCGACGACCTCGCCTCGGCCGGGGAGGTCGAGGTGGAGGCGTGGGCGAGCGGTCTCCTCGCCCTCGTCGACGAGCTGGCGCACGAGGGTGGCGCCGACGGACCCGATGCCGGGGGTCGCTTCGAGGATCTCGTCGACCGGGTGCTGGCGCGTCTGGAGGGAGCGGGAGCCGCGGGACGGCGCGCGGCGCGGGCGGTACGGCTACTCGCCGGACGTCGGGTCGACGAGGGGTCCCCGGTGCGGCTCGTGGGGGCGCTGGAGGTCCGGTCCGGGGCGGAACTCGGCGTCGGCCTCGTGTGCGAGAGCGACGACGGTGACCGCCACCTCGTCCTCGTCGACCTCGTCGGGCCGCCCGATGGTGCCGTCGGCGGGGCCGAGACAGCCGGTGAGGTGGTCGTTGCCGGTCCCGATGCGCTCGACGCCGCCGGTGACGATCCGGCCCTCGAGCTGGTGACGGTCGCCGACGACGCCGTGCCCGCCCTCCTCGAGCGGGTGGCC
>RFFY01000162.1 GCA_003697065.1 Actinomyces sp.
CTCCAGTGGAAGCTGACATGCACGCCCCGACCCTCCTCCCCTCCCCCCGTGGCGACCTGGAGGTCGCCGAGACGCGGGCGCGGGCGATGGGGACCGATCTCCACCTCGTCGTCGTCGCCCCCGGCGACCGGGCCGGCACCCTCCTCGCCGATGCCCACCGACGCGTCGACGAGCTCGAGTGCCGCTGGAGCCGCTTCCTGCCCACCAGCGACGTCGGGCGCCTGAACGCCACCCGCGGCCTGCCCGTCGCCGTCCACCCCGACACCCGGCGCCTGGTCCGCACGGCCGTGCTCGCCTGGCAGTTGAGCGAGGGCGCCTACGACCCCACCGTCCTCGACGCCCTGCTCGCCGCCGGCTACGACCGTCCCTTCGACGAGCTCACCGGCGAACCCTCCGCCGCGCCGACCCCGACGCCGGCCGTCGACGGGAACCAGCCCGCGCCCGGGTGCGCGGGGATCGAGGTCGACGACGACCTCGGCACCGTCACCCTGCCACCCGACGCCGGCTTCGACCCCGGCGGTATCGGCAAGGGACTGGCGGCCGACATCGTCGTGGCCGAGCTCCTCGACGCCGGCGCCACCGGCGCCCTGGTCAACCTCGGGGGCGATCTGCGCGTGGCCGGAACGCCCCCGACCGGTGAGGTGTGGGGGGTCGAGGTCGCCGAGCCGACCGTCGCCGATCACCCCCTGGTTCGCCTCGCCCTCACCGAGGGGGCCGTGGCCACATCCACGACGCGGCGGCGCCGCTGGCGCTCGGGGGGCGAGACCCGCCACCACGTCATCGACCCCCGCACGGGTCGACCCGCCGAGACCCGGGCCGTGTTGGCCACCGTCGTCGCCGGCGACGCCTGGTGGGCGGAGGTGGCCGCCACCCGCCTGCTGACCGCCGACCCCGCCGAACGTGAGACCATCGTCGGCGACGGTGCGGCCCTCGTCGTCGATCGCGACGGTGCCGTGCACCGCCTCGGGACCCTCGACCGCTTCGTCTGCGACCCCGGGACCGCCCATGAGTGAACAGATCTGGTGGTACGTCGCCCGCTCCGGCGGGATCGTCGCCCTCTTCCTCGCCTTCGCCTCGGTCCTGTGGGGGCTCCTGCTCACCACCCGCCTCCTCCAGGGCCGCCCCAGCCCCCGCTGGCTCCTCGACCTGCACCGCTTCCTCGGCGGGGCGACGGTGGTGTTCACCGCCATCCACGTGGCCGGGCTCATGCTGGACTCCTACGTGTCGTTCGGCTGGTCGGACGTGCTCGTGCCCCTGGCCGCCGACTGGAAGCCGGGCGCCGTCGCCTGGGGCGTGGTGGCCATGTGGCTGCTGGTGGCCGTCGAGGTGACCTCCCTCCTCATGCGCCACCTCCCCCGCCGCCTCTGGCGCTTCGTGCACTTCGGCTCCTACGCCATGGCCTGGACCGGGCTCGTCCACGGGGCCCTCGCCGGCACCGA
>RFFY01000816.1 GCA_003697065.1 Actinomyces sp.
CCCCTGGCGGTGCGGGCCACCAAGGAGATGGCCTGGCGGGGTCGTCGCCTGCCCTGGAGCGACGCCGTCCGCATGGGCGAGACCATGCGGCGCCTGGTGGCGGCCAGCGAGGACACCGCCGAGGGCCGTGCCGCCCGGGCCGAGGGTCGCGAGCCGCGCTGGCGGGCGCGCTGAGGCTCCGCCGCCCCCTCGCCGTCTCAGGACTGGGCGAGGGGAAGCAGCACGGTCATGGTCGTGCCCTCCCCGAGGGTGGAGCGGGCTCTCAGGTCGCCACCCCAGGAGCGGACCATGCGACGTGACGCCGCGAGCCCGATGCCGTTGCCGTCCTTCTTGGTCGTCACGTAGGGCTCGAAGACGGCCTCGATCATGTCGGGGGCGATCCCACAGCCGTCGTCGACGACCTCGATCGCCACGTAGCGGCCGGGCCGGCCGGGTGCCGACCCCTCGTCGAGGTCGACGGTGCCGACCCGGACCTCGATGGAGCCACGCGGGTCGACGGCGTCGCGGGCGTTGACGACGAGGTTGGTGACGACCCGTTCGAGCCCGCTGCGGTCGACCCGCACCAGGCTGGCCCCCGCTCCCTCGGCGATCTCGAGGGTGAGGTCGGCCCGGTGCTCCACGAGCACGGCGAGCATGTCGGTGAGGTCGACGAGCAGGGCACCGACCGGCACCACCTGGGCCGCCCTCTTGTCGGGGCGGCTCAGCGACATGAGGTCGTCGGCGATGGCGTGGGCACGGTCGACCGCCTCCTCCACCGCCCGGACCCGGTCGGCGTCGGCGTCACCGAGCAGGTCGAGCTGGAACACGATCGACGCCAGCAGGTTCTGCAGGTCGTGGGCGGCGGAGCCGACGACACCGGCGACCGACCCCATGGCGGCTCCGCCCAGCAGCATCTCGTCGAGTCCCCGCCGGGTGGTCACGTCCTCGAGGGTGCCGACCGCTCCCCGTTCCCCGGTCGCCAGGCGGGGGCGGCTCAAGGTGAGGCGCCAGCGGCGCTCGGTCCCGTCGGCGGCACCGAGCTCGGTCACCAGACGCCCCTCCCCGTTCCAGGCCACGAACTCGGCCCGGACCCGCTCCACGTCGTCGGGGTCGAAACAGCGGCACCAGCCCCACCCCAGCAGGGTCTCGGGCTCGACCTCGTGATCGGCGGCCACACGGGCGTTCACATAGGTCCAGGCGCCCTCGTCGTCGGTGAGGACGATGCCGACGGGGGCCATCTCCACCAGGGTGTTGAACAGGGTCTGGTTGGCCTGGCGCTCGCGTTCCACCCGACGCCGGGCGGTCACGTCACGGGCGTTGACGACGATGCCCCGAACGACGGGATCGGCGCGGAAGTCGGTGACGAACACCTCCATGATCCGCCAGCCGCCGTCGCCGTGACGCATGCGCAGGTCGACGGGACCGTGGGTCTGGCCGGGGGAGTCGAGGGCGGCTTCGAAGACGTCGACGGCCAGGAGGGCATCGTCGGGATGGACGAGGTCGCGCCATCCCCCGTCGAGGGAACGCCGCGACCGGCCGAGCACGGGGGCGATGCTGGGGGTGACGTACTCGATGCGACCCGCGTCGTCGAGGAGGGCGACGACGTCAGCGGCGCTGGAGACGATGGTGCGGAGGTGGCGTTCCCGCTCGAGGAGGCGGCGCTTGTGCATCACCCGGGTGGTGACGTCGCGCATCGTGTGCACGAGCCCGTCGACGCCCGCCTGGCCGAGACGGTTCGTGACGGTGGCCTCGACCCAGCGGATGGTGCCGTCGGCGGCCCGGACCCGGTACTGGAGACGCCGTCTGAGGCCCGGCGCCTCACCGACGGCGGCGAGGGCGTCGGCGACCCGGTCGGCGTCGTCGGGGTGGACGAGGCCACCGGCGGCGGCGTGGGCGTACTCGTCGGGCTGGTAGCCCAGCACGGTGGCGACGGCGTCGCTCACCCAGCGGACGGCTCCCGAGGCGTCGCAGACGACGTGGAACTCGCTGGCCTGGTCGGCGAGGGCCCGGTCGAGGGGGTCGGGCCCGCGGGCCCCGACCCGTGCCTGTGCACCCGTGACGACCCGCATGCCCCTCCCGTCGGCGCGGCCCGGGCGTCGATTGACAGCGATCAGGGCAAATAGGCCCGACGGCCCAGGGACCTTGGTCCCGGGTGCGGCGACCCACCGGGCCGCTGGCGATGTCCGGGGATCGGCCCGGGCGGGGGATCCCGGCCCGAATCCCTCCAGATCGGCCCCGGCGTGCCGACCAGAAGAGGAACCGATCGACGAGCGGGAGAGATCACCGTGACCATCCGGGTGCATCTGGTCGACGACCACGAGATGGTGCGCCGCGGCCTGCGCGACATCCTCAGCGAGGCCGGCGACATCGAGGTCGTCGGCGAGTCCGCCAACGTCGCCGACGGCGTCCGGTCCATCGTCGCCGACCCCCCTGACGTCGCCCTCGTCGACGTCGAGTTGCCCGACGGCGACGGGGTGGAGGTGTGCGAGGCCGTGCGCTCCCTCGCCCCCGGGGTCCGGATCCTCGTGCTCACCTCCTTCGCCGATGACGACACCCTCTTCGCCGCCATCGACGCCGGCGCCGACGGCTACGTCCTCAAGCGGGTCGGAGCGGGCGAGCTGGTCCGCAGCGTGCGCGAGGTCCACGCCGGGCGCTCGACGGTCGACCCCCGCCTCACCGACCGCATGTTCGACCGCCTGCGGGGCGGACCCTCCCCCGACGAGCAGCGCCTGGCCGCTCTCAACGAACGCGAGCGGGACCTGCTCGACCTCGTGGCCGAGGGGCTGACCAACCGCCAGATCGGCGAACGCCTCCACCTGTCGGAGAAGACGGTCAAGAACTACGTCTCGGCCCTGCTGAAGAAGCTCGGGATGGACACCCGCACCGAAGCCGCCGTCTTCGCCACCCAGCTGGCGGCCCGCCGGGCCAGCCGGGTGCGTCACGCCGGTTGAAGCCCGCCCCGCCCGCCTAGCCTTGAGCCGGCGTCGCCACGCCGGCCCTCGTAGCTCAGGGGATAGAGCAACGGTTTCCTAAACCGTGTGTCGCAGGTTCGAATCCTGCCGGGGGCGCCGCACCGACCCCGGAGCGCCGGAGCGGCGCGATGGCCCGGTGCTGTCTATGCATCTCGCGTGTAGGTGCACGCCGGGTAATTGCTGCATCCGAGGAACGGGCCCCGGCGGCCGTTCCGCCTCACGAGCGAACCCCTCCCGCATGCGGGACACGGCGGCGCATCGGGATCCGCCACACTGCGCGTGAAACCGCAGGCCGGGAACGTCGAGCATCCGAGGAAGGGTCCGTTTCGACCGCTTCTCTCGATCAGAGTCCCTCGTCCACACTCGGGGCACACGTCGACGGGTTCCTCGTCGCCCTCGATGGTGACCCGCGCGTCCTCGAGGAGCTCGACGACGAACGGGGACATCCGATGTCGGGATGTCACGAGGACGACCTGGTGTCGAGCGCGGGTCAACGCCACGTAGAACAGGCGCCGCTCCTCGGCGTGGGCGAAGTCTTCGGGCACGGGCATGGCGAGATCGAGGACCGGGTCATCGGCGATCGTGCTCGGGAAGCCGTAGGTGCCGGTGGTCATGCCGGGTACCAGGACGTAGTCGGCTTCGAGGCCCTTCGAACCGTGCACGGTACGGAAGGTCACCTCGATACGATCCGGTGCCGAAGCCGGCACGACCTCGCGCTCGAACCGGTACCGGCCGAGGACGTCGACGGTGATCCGACCGTCCGGTCCGGCTTCGACGGATCCCTCACCGAGACCCGTCGCGAGGCGCTCCAGGAAGGCACTGACCGCCTCGGCCGGCGACTCCGAGCAGACGACGAGGACCGGAGGCCCTGGATGCCGCCGCGCCGATCGCATCGGCTTGACGAACTGTCGGGGGTTCTTCATCACGAAGCTGCTCGCGACATCGCAGATGGTCTGTGAGCAGCGGAAGGTCGTCGTCAGTGCAAGCTGGGGGCCCGGGCCGAACCACGTCTCGAACTCGGTCATCACCGACAGATCCGCACCCGCGAAGCGGTTGATGGCCTGCCAGTCGTCACCGACAGCCAGGAGATGACGCCCCGGCTCTTTCAGGAGCCCTCGGACGAGCCGGGCCCGTGCTCGGCTTGCGTCCTGGAACTCGTCGACCATCACCAGCTCGTGCGGGGTATCCACCCCACCAGCTTCGAGATGGTCTGCCGCCCGCACGAGCATGTCCTCGAAGTCGACGCTGCCTTCCGCCGCCAGCCGGCGGTTCCACTCCTCGTGGATCGGCCAGTAGATGCTCAGGAACAGGCGCGTGCGGTATCCGGCGAGGCCGCGCTTGTCTCGCCGGAGCCGCTCGTCGAGTGACTCCCTGTTCCACCCGTTCGACTTCACGTGGGCCATGAACGTCCGGACGAGTCGAGCCAGGTCCTCGTGTCTCGTCTGCCTGACGCGCTCGCCGGCTGGGCGACGGTCGGGGTTCCAGTCGAACTCCAACCCGAGTGCGGTGAGCTCGGCCTCCAGCTTTCGAAGGCCGTCGCCGAACACGACATCCGCCCAGGTCGACTCGACCAGGGTCGTGCCGTACTCGGCATGCACACCGCGCTTCCACGCCATCCCCTCCCTGTACCCCGTGAATTCGGGCGGAGGGTTTCCGTCCCGGTCGAGTGCCCAATGCTCGTGCCAGACGTCGACAGCCGGGTAGTAGAAGTCCGGACGGTACTGCGAGTGCGTCGCATCGGCGACGTGGTGCACGTACGGTTGCTCGTATCGGTAATCGACGCCGTTCAGATACAGGAAGTTCGCGATCAGGCGCTCGCCGTGGCTGCGCACGATCTCGCCTCTGAAGGTCCGATAGCCCCTCCGTTTCGATGTGCGGTCGTAGGCGTCGGGTGCGTCGACCGAGAGTTTCGTCGGCGCGTCGGCGAACAGGAGCCGGTACAGGTCCCATCCGTACCGGAACTCCCGTGACGAGTCGCGAAGCTCGTCGACGATCTGCATGACCATGCGGTTGCCGTCGTCGAGATCCAGCCATGAGGCCAGGCGTGGCTTCTGCCCGGTTGCACGGCCGATCACGTCCAGCCCGAAGGAGTGGAAGGTGGTCGCACGAACGCCCGTCGCGTCGATCCCCGCCGCCGTGAACCGGGCAGCGATCCGCTCCTGGAGTTCTGCTGCGGCTGCCCGGTTGAAGGCGAGAAGGAGAATCCGATCAGGGCGCACGAAGCCACGCTCGACGGCGTAGGCGGCCCGGGCGACGAGGACGGATGTCTTGCCGGAACCCGCGGCGGCAAGCACCTGCACCCGGTTGTCGAAACAGACGACCGCCCGCGCCTGCTCGTCGGTCAACGGACTCTTCTCGATCGTGTCGAAGAAGCGACGCCGTGTCCGGAGTTCAGCGGCCGCGATTCGCTCGTTCGTCTCGTCGACCACCGCTCGGAGGTCCGTGCTCAGAAAGCGGACCGCCTCGAGTTCGTCGTCATCGAGCGATTCCTCACACCGTGCGACACGGATCTCATCCTGAAGGGACCCATCGGGCCGGCGGGCTTCCAACTCGGCGACGCTCTCGGACGGGATCCATCGCTGGAGCTCGAGCGCCCCCTCGACGAGCTCCCGGACATCGTCACGCCACGATGCGGCATCGGAGATCCACGGTGTCAGGGCGAGATGGCGCACTGCACGGGCCAGCGCCACGGCATCGGGCTTGCCCAGGCCGCGCAAGCGGAGGAGTCGCTCCCTGCCGTCGACCAACTCCCAGCGGAACCAGCGGCGACGTATCCGCAACTCGGCCGCGTCCTCGGGGGCGATGGTCCTCGTGCCGTCCCCGCCGGCCAGCACGATCTGCCGCTCGGAAACGGCGATGTTCCAGCCGTC
>RFFY01000163.1 GCA_003697065.1 Actinomyces sp.
CCGATCAGGGGGGCGGCGGGGGCCCAGGTGGCGAGCTCGGCGACGCGTTCACGTTCGACGGCCACCGCCCCTGCGTGCTCGGCCAGGGCGGCGGCGGTGGCGGCGAGGGTGGAGGGGGCCAGCAGGTCGGCGACGCGGTGGGCCGTGGCCGGATCGCTGGTCACGGGGGGCAGGAGGCGGTTGACCACCAGGGCCGCCACCTCGATGCCGGCCTCGTTCAGACGGCGGGCGAACCAGCGGGACTCGGCGGTGACATCGGGACGCGGTGAGGCCACGAGCACGAAGGCGGTGCGGGTGTCCCCGAGGAGACGCAAGGTGGCCTCGGCCCGGGCCCGGAAGCCGTCCTCCATGCCCTCGAAGGCCTGGAAGAAGGCGACGGCCTCGTCGACGATCTCGGCGCCGACCACACGTGAGAGCTGGCGGACGAGGCTCTGGGCGGCGTGGTTGACGGCTCGCAGCAGTCCCCGGTTGGGGGCGGTCAGGACCTTGTACACGGGGTTGTCGAGGAGCCGGGTCAGCAGACGGGGAGCGTCGAGGAAGGCCAGGGCGTCACGACTGGGTGGGGTGTCGACGACCACGAGGTCCCACTCGCCGGAGGTGTGCAGCTCGTTGAGCTTCTCGACCGCCATGTAGTCCTGGGTGCCGGACAGACCGCTGGAGATGTTCCGGTAGAAGGGGTTGGAGAGGATCCGCTCGGCCTGGGTGTCGTCGCGGGCGTGGCGACGGACGAGCTCGTCGAAGGTCGACTTGGTGTCGAGCATCATGGCGCCGAGGCGCCCGGGGCCGACCCCGTCGACGAGTCGGGGCGTGTTGCCCAGGGCGCCGATGCCGAGGGCGTCGGCGAGGCGGCGGGCCGGGTCGATGGTGACGACGACGACGCGACGGCCGCGGCGGGCGGCGGCGAGGGCGAGGGCGGCCGACGTGGTCGTCTTGCCGACCCCACCGGTACCGCACACGACGACGACCCCTCGCTCGTCGACGAGGGGAGCCAGGGCCGGGCGGCCCGGATGGGGAGGCGGGTCGGTGGGTGTCACGCGCGATCAGGTGGCGTGGTCGGGGAGGGCGGCGACACCGGCGAGCACCACGTCGGCGAGCGCCTCCACGGCAGTGGGATCGACGGCGGCGCCCGGCACGGCGGGCAGGAGGATCTGCTCGAGGGGGAGACGGTCGGCGAGGCGGCGGAGCTGGCCCTCGTGCAGGGCTCGGCGACGGCGGCGGAAGGCGGCGACGGTGGCCAGATCGTCGACGACGGTCTCGTCGACGGCGGCGGAGGCGGGATCGGCGGCGGGGTCGGTGCTCAGCTCGTCGGCGGGTGGCGCCACGGCGTTGACGACGACGGGTGTGAGAGCGACACCGACCGTCTCCTCGAGGGCGAAGGCCGTCTCGACGAGCTCGTTGACGGGGGTCTCCTCGGGGATGGTGACGAGGGTGACGCGGGTCCGGCGCGGGTCGGTGAGCAGCTCGAGGGCCTCGACGGCCTGGCGGTGGATGGTGCCGCTCGTCGCCGTCCGGGCGAGTTGGGCGGGCGCCCGCAGGAAGGACAGGGCGTGACCGGCGGCGGGAGCATCGACGACGACGAGGTCGGCGTCGGTGCCGTCGGGCCCCGCCAGTTGTTTCACCTTGCCGAGCACGAGCAGGTCCTTGATGCCGGGCGTGGCGGTGGCGACGATCTCGAGGATGCCCGTGCGGGCCATGCGGCGGGCGAGGCGTCCGAAACCGTGGTCGGCCAGCCACTCGACGAGGGCGTCGTCGGGAGTGAGGGAGCGGGCGCGGATCTCCCCCCGGTCCGACCCTGCCCGCTGAACGACGCGCTCCCGGTACGTGATTTCGTCGACACCGAAATAGGGTGCGGAGGCGGATCGTCCGGCCACCTCGACGAAGAGCACGTCGAGACCGGTCCGGGCCGCCGCCACGGCCAGGGTCGCGGCGGTGACGGTCTTGCCCACCCCACCCTTGCCGGCCACCACGAGAACCGTCGACGATGCGAAGAACCGACCGGGCTCCATTCCCCTCCTCGTGCCCTTCTCCCGGCGTCGCCCCGCTCCGTGCGGCGGCTCCCCGCCGACGGCCCACCCTAGCGGTGGCCGTCACCCTTCTCGGCGTGGCCCTGAGCGCCCTGCTCGGGCCCTGGTCGGTCCCGGCGGGGGCCGATGGGATCGGCGACGGGGCGCCGACCCGGGTCGTCGACGTGGTCGAGGTGTCCGGCCTGCTCGACGGGATCCTCGCCTCGGCCGTCGAACGGGCCATCGACGAGGCCGAGGCCGACGACTCGATCGCCCTGGTGCTGCAGGTCAACTCGACCGGGGCCGTGATCGACGACGCGAGGCTCGCCGCCCTCGCCGAGCGCATCACGACGGCGTCGGTGCCGGTGACCATGTGGGTGGGCCCGTCGGGGTCGCGGGCCGAAGGTGAGCTCGCCCAGCTCGCCGCCCTGGTGGACGACCTGGCTCTGGCTCCCGGTTCCCGCCTGGGGCGCACCGGTCCCCAGGTTCTTCCCGTCGAGCGTTTCGGTGAGCTGTGGGGTGAGCTGGCGCCCCGCCTGCGTGACGACACCATCGGCGCTGACGAGGCCATCACCCTCGGGGTGGCCCGGGAGGCACCGACCCTGCCCTTCTTCGTCCTCGACCTGCCGGGCTTCGAGGTCCGCATCGACGACTCGGGTGACGAGCCCGTGCGCGTGCCGGTCACGCCCGTGCGCTTCTCCAAGCTGGGCCTGCTCGATCAGCTCATGCACACGGTGGCGAGCCCGGCGGTGGCCTACCTGCTGTTCCTGGCCGGCGGGGCGCTGCTGATCTTCGAGCTCTACACCGCCGGGGTGGGGGTCGCCGGGGTCGTGGGCGCCGTGTCGTTCCTGTTGGGCACCTACGGGTTGGGGGTCCTGCCGGCGCGCTGGTGGGCGGTGGCCCTGCTCGTCGTGGCCCTGTGGGGATTCGCCGTCGACGTCCAGACCGGTGTCCCCCGGGCGTGGTCGGTCATCGCCGTGGTGGCGCTGGTCGTGGGTTCGGTGAACCTCTACGAGGGGTTGGGCCTGTCCTGGATCACCCTGGTGGCGGGCATCGGCGGGCTCACCCTGGCCATGGTGGCGGGGATGCCGGCCATGGTCCGGACGCGCTTCGGCACCCCGACCATCGGGCGCGACTGGATGATCGGATCGATGGGCGAGGCGGTCGACGACGTCGCCCCGGAGGGGATCGTGCGCATCGACGGGGCCCCGTGGCGGGCCCGCACCAACCGGGCGACGCCCGTCGCCGCCGGCGAGCGGGTTCGGGTCGTGGCCATCGAGGGATTGTGGTTGGAGGTCGAGCCCGAGACGGGTGGGGCCCGCGACTACCGCGATCGGGCGCGCCGCGACCGGTCCGACTGACGTCGAGTCGGCCGGAGGCCGGTGGGTGCCGGGCCCGGGTCGGGCTCAGTCGGCATCGGGCCAGCCCGCCCCGGGGGGAGGGTCGGCCAGGATCTCGGCGAGGGCGTGGGCCGGCCCGCCGATCTCCTCGAGGGCGTCGACGGCGTCGAACACGGCGCGTCGGGCCGCCGCCGGTCGACCGGCGAGGAGGTGGGCGCGCACGATGGCGGCGTGGGCGGCCTCGGCCCAGGGGTCGGCGCGCAGCACCCGGTGACCCACGGCTACGGCCTCGTCGACCCGTCCGAGTGCCACGAGCAGTTCGGCCGCCCGGATGCCGGCGTTGACCAGGCGCATCTCGAGTTCTCGGCGTTCGTCGTCGAGCCAGGCGGCGTCGCCGGAGTCGGTCAGCAGGGGGCCGTCCCACATCTCGAGGGCTTCCAGGAGCAGGGGCAAAGCGAGGCTCGGAGCGCCGTTGCGCTCGTGGGCGGCGGCCTGGGCCAGGGCCTCGCGGACCTCGTGGAGGTCGACGCTCAGGTGGGCGCCGACGACGAGGCGGAGGCGATCGCCCGAGGTCCGCACGAGGTAGGAGGCGTCGCCGGCCGCCCGGCCCGGCTCCAGGACGCCGAGGAGGAGGTTCAAGGTGGTGCGCAGGCTGCGGCGGGCGGCATCGGGGTCGGCATCGGGCCACAGGGCGGCCAGGACGGCATCGCGGCCCACCTCGCCGTGGACGGCGAGGTGACCCAGCAGGGAGCGGACCCGTTCCCGGCGCCAGTCCGGGTGGTCGACCGGGTGCCCGTCGCGTTCGAGGCGGGCGCTGCCGACGATACGGAGGCGGAGAGGAGCCGGCGGCGGGGCCGGGATGCGGGCCAGGAGGCGGCGGCTCTCGGCCGCCACCTCGGCACAGGGATGCTCCGCCAGGCTGCGCACGGCGGCGCGGGCGGGCGCGCCGACGAGGTCGAAGATCCAGGCGAGGTGGCCGTCGACGTCGTGTCCCGCGGCGGCCGCCGCCGTCAGGTACTCGGCGGTCGAGCGCAGGAACAGGGCGGCCAGGAGGCGCCCCGGGGGAGGCAGGGGGGCGTCGGCCAGAGCGGCGGGGTCGGCGTCGGCGTCCAGGGAGCCCAGGGCCGAGCCCAGGGCCACGTCGAGGTCGGGGAAGGGTGTGGGACGGGCGGCGCCGAGGGTGGCGGGACGATGGCGGGCGAGGAGGGCGCCGGCGCCGTTGTACACGAGGCGGGTCGAGGGGTCGAGGGGATGGCGCTCGAGGACCGTGTCGAGGATGTCCAGGGCCCGTGGGGTGTCGCCGGCCTCGTGGGCGAGGATGCTGTCGGCGAGGGCGAGGGTGATGGCCACCTGGGGGATCGACGGGGTGCGGGCGTGACGGCGGGCGCGGTCGATGGACGCAGCGGCGGCCGTGATGTCGCCGATCATCAGCTCGACCACCGCCTGCCAGATGCACTGCAGGAAGCGGTCCCGATCACCCGCCGGTGTGCGGAACCAGCGGTCCGGGACGAAGCGGCCGCCGTCGAGGAGCTCGTCGATGCGGCCGGCGAGGAGGCGGCTGCTGACCGCTATCACCTCGGTGCCGGGGATGCGCCCGGCGCGCCGCAGGAAGGCGTCGGCGGCCTCGACGGCGTCGAGGCCGAGCATCTGGCGGGCCTGGACGTCGATCCAGTGGGCGACACTGCCGAAACGGCCCGTCCGGGGGTGGCGTCGCGCCGCCGCGACGGCGCGCCCCATGGCCTCGGCATCCCCGCGGGCGAGGGCGATGAGACCGTCGGCGACGGCCAGGAGGGGCGCCGCGCGCTCGGGCTCGTCGACGGCGAGTTCGCCCAGCCGGCGGGCGAGGGCAGCGAGGGCGGTCGGGTCGCGGCGCACGTGGTGGTGGAACGCCAGCTCGGCCAGCACCACGAGTTCGGCCGCCGGGTCGCCGGCTCGGCGGTGGCCGTCGAGCGCCCGCTCGAAGGCGTCCCGCGTCGCGTCGCCGGCGGGATCGTCGACCTGGAGGACCCGGCCCCGGAGGTGGTCGACGAAGCGGACGGCGGCGTCGCCGGCGGGCGTGGTTCCGCCCGCCCACGGTGGGGGTTCGAGGCGGGCCAGCCAGGAGCGCAGGAGGGCGACGTCGTCGACGTCGTCGTCGACGAGGACGGCCCGCAGGGCGGCGGCGACGGCCTCGGCGTCGCCGGAGGACAAGGCGGTGTCGACGGCGTCGCGCCCGCGGCCGCGGGCGATCAGGGAGGCGACGGCGGCCGGCCCGTGACGGCGGGCGAGGGCTCCGAGTTCGAGTTCGTCGAAGGCGTGGCGCCACAGATCATGGGGGCGGTACATGTCACCGCGGCGCTCGACGAGAGGCAGGTGCGCGAGGGCGGTGGGGTCGGCTCCCAGGGCTCGGAGGAGGTCGGCGTCGGCGCCGCCGAGAGCGACGAGGACGCGCAGGGACTCCCGGACGCCGGGGTCGAGTTCGTCGAGGATCTCCTCGTCGAGATAGTCGCGCACCCGACCCGTGTGCAGGGCCAGCGAGACGAGGGCGGGCCAGCCACCGAGGTCGTCGACGGCGTCGGGGGCGGTGGCGTGGCGGGCGGCGAGAGCGGCGAGCTCGTCGGCGTCGAAGGCCAGCTCGGAACGGGTGAGGTCGAGGACGTCCCCCCGGGCCCGTAGTCGGGCCAGGCGCAGGGGTGGGGGATGCCGTGAGGTCACCAGGAGATGGGCGGTGGTGGGGAGACGGTCGAGCAGCTCCTGCAGGACGGCGACGGCCGGGGGGTCGGGGCCCAGGGTGTGGAGATCGTCGACGATCAGACACACGGGCGTGGGTGTGGGCTGGGCGAGGGCGTCGAGGATCCCGTCGAGGCCACGGGAGGGGGGCGAGGCGACGGTTCGGGCGAGGGTGTCGACGAGGAGGTCGGGATCGGCGAGTTCGGGACGGCAGGACACCCAGTGGTCACGCCCGTGGGGGGCGAGGAGGTTCTCGCGCACGGCCTGACCGACGATGCTGGTCTTGCCGAACCCGGCGGGGGCCTCGAGGACCGTGACACGGTGGCGGAAGCGATCCCGCAGGCGGGCCAGCAGGCGAGGGCGGGCGATGAGGCCGGCGGCGAGGGGCGGATCGGGGCTGCGCGGGGCGCCGGCGGGAAGCATCGTCCGCCCGAGGGTACCGAGGGGTGGGGGGCCCGGACCAGAGCCGTCGCTCTTCGTGGTCGGAAAACCCCGATCAGCGTTTGTGACAGGTGTCGCAGGAGTGCTAGACGTGACGCCCGACACACACTGAGTGGGTGCGGTGGGACCGCCACGCGAGCGTCCTGAGGGCGCGACCGGACCGGGGCGGGACCGCGAGACGAGTACGGACGACGACGAGGACGGGGTCACCGATGGCGCTGACGACACGGGGAACGACGGAGGGCGGCTGGACCCGGACGGTCCCGGTGTCGGGGTGGCAGGACCGGGCGGCCTGCCGTGGCCCCCAGGCCGAGGCCTTCTTTCCCCCGTCACGACCCGAACGCCGCGAGGAGAAGCGCCGCCGCGAGGCCCGGGCCAAGGCCATCTGCGAGTCCTGCGTCGTACGCGCCACCTGCCTCGAGCACGCCCTCGGTGTCGGCGAGCAGCACGGCATCTGGGGTGGACTCAACGAGGGCGAGCGTCGGGCCCTGCTGGCCGACTCCTGAACGCCGTCGGGCGGATCCCCCGCCGGGCATGGCGCCCGCCGGGGCTGCGTCGCGCCCGGGATCTCAGTCGACGGTGGGAAGGCGGGGGCCGGCGATGCGGCGGTCACCCCGCCGGCGCGTCACGCCGGTGGCGTCGAGATGGGCCAGCAGGGGCAGGGCGTACTTGCGGGTGGTGCCCCATGCCTCGCGGACTTCCGACACGGTGACCCCCTCGGGTGAGTCCGCGAGGAGGCGAGCCATGACCCGGGCCGCCTCCCGCACGACCGAGGCGGCGAAGAAGATCCCGTCGCAGTCGACCACGTCGCCGCGGCGGACCAGGGCCCGCAGCTCCCCCCGGTCGATGTCGGGTTCGGGTGGTCGGAGGCCGGCGGCGGCGAGGCGGGCGACGAAGGGGTGGTCGGCGAGGGGATCGGCGGCGGCGGCGGGTCGGGCGCGGCCCCCGTCGATCTCGACGTCGTCGAGGGCGGCGACCACGGCTCGGTCGAACTCGTCGAGTTCGGCCAATGCCAGCCCCAGAGGACCGGCCGCCGCCACCTGTTCGCCGAGGCGCCGGCGGGCCGCGGCGAGGACCTCGGGATCGACGATCCATGCGCCGATGTCGGGCGGCCGGTCGAGCCCGGTGAGGCGCCGGAAGTGCTCGACGTCGAGTCGGCCCCGCTCCCGGACGAGCCGTTCGGGATCCCGGTCCGGTCGGGCCCGGGCGGCGGGGAGGACGGGGTCGACGTCGAGGATCTCGCCACCGCCGACCGTCTCGCCCCGCCCGGCGTCGCGCAGGACGAAGCGGTCGCCGGGCAGGAGGGGCAGTCGACGGGGCAGGTGGAGCCGGACCGGCCCACGCGAGCCCGCCTCGATGGCGTCGGGGCCCAGGACCCGCAGACGCACGGGCAGCTCGGCCGAGCCGAGATAGGCGAGGTGGGCGCCCCGGCGGGTGAGGGGGTGGCCCACGTTGGCGAGCACGGTGAACTCGGCGTCGACGCGGTCGGTGAGGTGCCACTGGTCGGGGCGGACGAGAACGTCACCGCGTCCGAGCTCGTCGTGGCCGGGCCCCACGAGGTTGACCGCCACCCGGTTGCCGGGCCCGATGGCCGGCACGGCGCGGTGCAGGGACTGGAGAGCCCGGATCCGGGCCCGGCGGCCCCCGGGGTGGATCTCCACCTCGTCGTCGACGGCGAGCGAGCCCCCGGTCAGGGTGCCCGTCACCACCGTCCCCGCCCCCCGGGCGGCGAACACCCGGTCGATCCACAGGCGGGGTCGCCCCCGGTCGGCGGCGGTCGGGGTGGCCGCCAGGGTGGTGTCCAGGGCCGCCACCAACTCGTCGAGGCCCGTGCCGTCGAGGGCGTCGACGTCGACCACGGGGGCGTCGGCGAGGAAGGTGCCGGCCAGGTGGTCGGCGATGTCGAGGCGGGCGAGCTCGCGCAGCTCCTCGTCGGCGGCCCCCACCTTGGTCACGGCGACGAGCCCGTGGCGGACCCCGACGAGTTCCAGGATGCGCAGGTGCTCCTCGGACTGGGGCTTCCAGCCCTCGGTGGCCGCCACGACGAAGAGGCAGGCGTCGACCCCGCCGACGCCGGCGAGCATGTTCTTGAGGAAGCGGACGTGGCCGGGAACGTCGACGAACGCCACGCCGCGTCCCGAGGGCAGCTCACAGGAGGCGAAGCCGAGATCGATGGTGAGGCCCCGCCTCTTCTCCTCGGCCAGGCGGTCGGGGTCGGTGCCGGTGAGTGCCCGCACGAGGGTGGACTTGCCGTGGTCGACGTGGCCGGCGGTGGCGACGACGTGCATCAGGCGGGGGTGGTGAGGTCGGTGAGGGCGGCCACGATCTCGGCGTCGTCGGCCGGGTCGACGGTCCGCAGGTCGAGCACGGTGGCGTCGTCGACGAGGCGGGCCACCACCGGGCGGTCCCGCTCCCGCAGACGGGCCCGG
>RFFY01000817.1 GCA_003697065.1 Actinomyces sp.
CCCCCGTTGTAGTAGAGCCAGCGGGCGTTGCGTTGGGCCGCCATGCCGAGCTCGGTCTTGGGCTCGTGGGTGAGCGGATCGGGATGGGCCAACAGCTTGGTGATGGCGAGGCCGCACATCTGCTCGTGGTTCTGCTCGTCGCGTGTGACCGAGAAGAAGCAGCGCCGGACGGGATCCTCCTCGTGGTCCTCGTAGGTCTTGATCAAGGCGCTGGCGAAGACCGGCGGGGCCGAGGCGTCGAACACCGACAGCAGGGTCCACCAGTAGGCGATGGCCTCACGCTCCTCCCAGGTGTAGGACTCCGGGTCGAAGGTGTCCCACGGGAGCTTGGCCGGGTCCCACACCTCGCGCTGGGCGGCCTCCCAGATCTCCTCCATCTTGTGGGTGTTGCGGTGCCACGAGAGGGGGAAGACGTTGGGTTGTGCGGTGGGGGGAGGAAGCGGGGTCGTGTGGGCGATCTTCTCGTGGGTCATGGAGCACCTCCTGGGTCGGCCGCCCGGGCGGACGGGAGCACGACGGTGACGTGTCGCCGGTCACCCTATTCTTCACGCGTTATCTAGTCAAGTACTTGATCATCTTGTTTTTGATTGTTCTGTGGAACGGAATCCGCCGGCCGTCTCCACCGGCCCTCCCGCCCCACGCCGGCCCCGCCGATCTTCCTTCCCGGTCAGATGATCTGGGGTACCGTGGCGGTATGAGCCTCGTCGACGCCTTGCGCGACGACACCGCCGGTGCCCTCGACCGCCACATCCCCCCGGGACGGCGCCTCCATCTGCCCGGGCGGGGCGACACCTACGTCCGGCTCCACCGGGGACCCGCCGGTGCCCCCACCGTGCTCCTCCTCCACGGGTGGCTGGCCACCGGGGCCCTCAACTGGTTCCGCTGCTTCGAACCGCTCGGGCGCCACTTCACCCTCGTCGCTCCCGACCTGCGCGGTCACGGGCGGGGCATCCGGAGCCGACGCCGCTTCCGCCTCCGCGACGCGGCCGACGACACCGCCGTCACCCTCGAGCTCCTCGGCACCGGCCCCGTCATCGCCGTCGGCTACTCGATGGGCGGGCCCGTCGCCCAGCTCCTGTGGCGCCACCACCGTCCCCTCGTGGCGGGCCTGGTCCTGTCGGCGACCGGCACCGAGTTCATGCCCGGCAACCGCGAACGCTACGCCCTGTCGGCCCTCGGCAGTGTCGCCGCCGGTACCACCCGCCTCGGGTCGTTGGCCGCCTGGCTTCCCGGGCGCGTCACCCGGGCCCTGTTCGGCATGGAACTCAGCCGGGGCAACCCGGGGATGCTGGCCCAGTGGGCCCGCCACGAGATGAGCCACCACAGCGTGCGGGTCCTCTTCGAGGCCCTCCACGCCCTCGCCAACTACAGCGCCAGGGGCTGGATCGACGAGATCGACGTCCCCACCTCCGTGCTCGTCACCGAACAGGACCGTGCGGTCTCTCCCACCGCCCAGCTCCGCATGGCGATGGCCATTCCCGACGCCCACATCAACCGGATCGCCGACGGCCACGCCGCCTGCGTCAACCCCGACTTCGGGCGCAAGATCACCAACGCCTGCCTCGACGTCGCCGTCCGGGCCGCACCCCGCACGGGAGCACCGACGTGAGCGCCGCGGGTCTCCTGGTCGGTGCCC
>RFFY01000164.1 GCA_003697065.1 Actinomyces sp.
CCCCGGTGCGGGGATCCGCGACCCCGGCGACGAGCGGACCTAACGTCGGCACCGGATGCCGACCGAGACCCGCATCACCACGCCGTCGGGCCCGTCCCGGCGCGTCTTCGTCCTCGACACCTCGGTCCTGCTGAGCGACCCCGGCGCCCTGTCCCGCTTCGCCGAGCACGCCGTCGTCCTGCCTCTCGTCGTGCTCACCGAGCTCGAGGCCAAGCGCCACCACCCCGACCTGGGTTGGGCCGCCCGCACCGCCCTGCGGGCCCTCGAACAGCTCCGCGAACGCCACGGGTCGCTGCTGCATCCGCTCCCCGTGAACGACGAGGGCGGCACCCTGCGGGTCGAGATCAACCACACCTCCCGGGACCGCCTGCCCGTCGCCCTGCAGGCCGACGCCAACGACCACCGCATCCTCGCCGTCGCCCACGACCTCGCCGCCGAGGGCCACGACGTCGTCCTCGTCACCAAGGACCTCCCCCTGCGCCTCAAGGCGGGGGTGGTCGGGTTGGCCGCCACCGAGTACCGCGACACCGAGGTCGCCGACGAGACCTGGACCGGCTTCGCCGAACTGGCGGTGAGCGGCGAGGTCGTCGACGAGCTCTACGCCACCGGGCGCGTCGACCGCGACGAGGCCCGCGACCTACCCGTCAACACGGGGGTCGCCCTCGTGGCCGGCTCCCAGTCGGGACTCGGTCGCGTCCACGACGACAAGTGCGTCCACCGCATCGTCGAGCGGCCGGTGTTCGACCTGCGCGCCCGCTCCAAGGAGCAGATCGTCGCCCTGGACCTGCTCACCGACGACCGGGTGGGCATCGTGTCGCTCGGGGGTCGGGCCGGGACGGGCAAGAGCGTGCTGGCCCTGGCCGCCGCCCTCGACGCCGTCCTCGAGCGCCGCAGCCACCACAAAGTCATCGTCTTCCGGCCCCTCTACGCCGTCGGCGGTCAGGATCTGGGCTACCTGCCCGGTGACCAGATCGAGAAGATGTCGCCGTGGGGAGCAGCGGTGACCGACGCCCTCGAGGCCCTCGCCGGTCCCGAGGTCGTCGACGAGCTCGCCGACCGCCAACTCCTCGAGGTGCAACCCCTCACCCACATCCGGGGACGCTCCCTGACCGACGCCTACATCATCATCGACGAAGCCCAGAACCTCGAGCGCAACGTCTTGCTGACCGCCCTCACCCGGGTGGGGGAACGCTCCAAGGTCGTGCTCACCCACGACGTGGCCCAGCGGGACAACCTCCGGGTCGGCCGCCACGACGGCATCTCCGCCGTGGTCGACCACCTGCGCGGCCA
>RFFY01000165.1 GCA_003697065.1 Actinomyces sp.
CCCTCGAGGGCCTTGAGGGCCGAGACCCGCACGACGGGGGTGTCGTCACCGGGGAACTCGTACTCGTTGAGCAGCTCGCGGACCTCGAGCTCGACGAGCTCGAGGAGCTCCTCGTCGTCGACCATGTCGACCTTGTTCAGGGCCACGACGATGCGGGGCACACCCACCTGGCGGGCGAGCAGCACGTGCTCCCGGGTCTGGGGCATGGGGCCGTCGGCGGCCGACACGACGAGGATGGCACCGTCGACCTGGGCGGCGCCGGTGATCATGTTCTTGATGTAGTCGGCGTGGCCCGGCATGTCGACGTGGGCGTAGTGCCGGTTCTCGGTCTCGTACTCGACGTGGCTCACGTTGATGGTGATGCCGCGCTCGCGCTCCTCGGGAGCGTTGTCGATGTTGGCGAAGTCGGTGAACTGGTTGCCCTCGACGTTGTCGGCGAGGACCTTGGTGATCGCCGCCGTCAGGGTCGTCTTGCCGTGGTCGATGTGGCCCATCGTGCCCACGTTCACGTGGGGCTTGGTCCGCTCGAACGTCTCCTTGGCCATGGCTGTTCCTCGTCTGATTCTGTTTCGGGGGATTCCGGGTGGGACCTGCGGATCACTCGCCGCGGACGCGGGCGACGATCTCCTCCTGCACGTTCGCCGGCGTCGGCTGGTACGAATCGAAGTGCATCGTGTACGTGGCCCGACCCTGGGTGCGCGAACGCAGGTCGGTAGCGTAGCCGAACATCTCCGACAACGGCACCAGTGCGCGGATGACCTGGTTGTTGCCCCGCTGCTCGGTGCCCTGCACCTGGCCGCGACGCGAGTTCAGGTCGCCGACGACGTCGCCGAGGTAGTCGTCGGGGGTGACCACCTCGACCATCATCACCGGCTCCAGCAGGATCGGCGCGGCCTTGCGGGCGGCCTCGCGGAACCAGGCGTTACCGGCGATCTTGAAGGCCATCTCCGAGGAGTCGACGTCGTGGGTCTTGCCGTCGGTCAGGGTGACCTTGATGTCGACGGTCGGGAAGCCGGCGAGCACACCGTTGCTCATGGCCTCGCGGATGCCCTGGTCGACCGGCCCGATGAACTCCTTGGGGATGGCACCACCGCTGATCTTCGACTCGAACTCGTAGCCCTTGCCCGGGTTCGGCTCCAAGGTGGCGGTGACGACGGCGAACTGGCCCGACCCACCCGTCTGCTTCTTGTGGGTGTAGGTGTACTCGGGCACCACCTGGGTGATGGTCTCGCGGTAGGCGACCTGGGGCCGACCGACGTTGGCCTCGACCCGGAACTCGCGCATCATGCGGTCGACGAGCACCTCGAGGTGCAGCTCGCCCATGCCGGCGATGATCGTCTGGGCCGTCTCCTCGTCGGTGCGGACCTGGAAGGTCGGGTCCTCCTCGGCCAGCGCCATGAGGGCCTTGGACATCTTGTCCTGGTCGGCCTTGGAGCGGGGCTCCACCGCCACGTGGATCACGGGGTCGGGGAAGTCGAGCGACTCGAGCACGATCGGCTTGGCCGGATCGCACAGGGTGTCGCCGGTGCGGGTGCTCTTGATGCCGATGCCGGCGGCGATGTCGCCGGTGTAGACGGCGTCGCGGTCGACGCGGTCGTTGGCGTGCATCTCGAGGAGGCGGCCCACCCGCTCCTTGTTGTTGGTGCGGGTGTTGAGCACCTGGCCGCCCTTTTGGAGCTTGCCGGCGTAGACCCGGAAGTAGGTGAGCTTGCCGACGTGGGGGTCGGTCATGATCTTGAAGGCGAGGGCGGTGAAGGGCTCGTCGTCGCTGACCTTGCGCTCGATCTCCTCACCCGTCTTGGGGTCGGTGCCCCGCACGGGCGGGATGTCGAGGGGCGAGGGCAGGTAGTCGATGACGGCGTCGAGGAGGGGCTGCACGCCCTTGTTCTTGAAGGCGGTGCCGTTGAAGATCGGGACGAGGCCGTCTTCGAGGGTGCCGCGCCGGATGGCGGCGCGGATCTCGTCCTCGCTGATCTCTTCGTCCTCGAGGAACTTCTCCAGCAGGACGTCGTCGTAGTTGGCGGCCACCTCGATGAGCTCGTGGCGGTAGAGCTCGGCCTGCTCGGCCAGCTCGTCGGGGATGTCCAGCTCGTCCCAGCTGGCACCCAGGTCCTCGCCGTGCCAGATCAGGGCCTTCATCTTCACGAGGTCGACGACACCCTGGTAGTCGGACTCGGCGCCGATCGGGAGCTGCATCACCGCCACCTTGTCGGTGAGGCGCTCCTTGATGGAGTCGAGGCAGAAGAAGAAGTCGGCGCCCATGCGGTCCATCTTGTTGACGAAGCACATGCGGGGGACCTGGTACTTGTCGGCCTGGCGCCACACCGTCTCGGTCTGGGGCTCGACCCCCGCCACCCCGTCGAACACGGCGATGGCACCGTCGAGGACACGCAGGGACCGCTCGACCTCGACGGTGAAGTCGACGTGGCCGGGCGTGTCGATGATGTTGATCCGGTGGTCCTTCCAGATGCAGTGGGTGGCGGCGGAGGTGATGGTGATGCCGCGCTCCTGCTCCTGTTCCATCCAGTCCATCGTGGCGGCGCCGTCGTGGACCTCGCCGATCTTGTAGCTGCGGCCGGTGTAGTACAGGATCCGCTCGGTGGTCGTGGTCTTGCCCGCGTCGATGTGGGCCATGATCCCGATGTTGCGGATTCGTTCGAGGGGGTAACGCTGCTCAGCCATGACGTTCCTCGGTCGCGTGCGCGACCACGATCGGTGGGCGTGGGAAATCGGTCGGCGGGTGGAGCGGGACCGGGTGGCGGGCGCCGACCCGGTGAGGGCCCGGCCGCCGGCCGCAGGGCGCGGCGGCGCCGAAGGACCAGTCTAGGGGTGTCGGGGCCGTCAGCGACGCCCCGATGTCAGCGACCCTCGTGGGTCACCAGCGGTAGTGGGCGAAGGCCTTGTTGGACTCGGCCATCTTCTGGAGATCCTCGCGTCGCTTCACCGACGCCCCGATGCCGTTGGAGGCGTCGAGGATCTCGTTGGCCAGGCGCTGAGCCATGGTGCGCTCGCGCCGCTGGCGGGCGTAGCCGACGATCCAGCGGACGGCGAGGGTGTTGGCCCGCCGCGGTCGCACCTCGACGGGGACCTGGTAGGTGGCGCCACCGACACGGCGGCTGCGCACCTCGAGCTGGGGTCGGACGTTGTCGACGGCCCGCTTGAGGGTGGCGACAGGCTCGTCACCGGTCTTGTCGGCGACGATGTCGAGGGCCTCGTAGACGATGCGCTCGGCGAGGGTCCGCTTGCCCCGCTGGAGCACCTTGTTGATGAACTGGGTGACGAGCACCGACCCGTGGATGGGATCGGGCGACAGCTCGCGGCGGGGGGCCGGACCCTTGCGTGGCACGTCAGCTCTCCTTCTTGGCGCCGTAGCGGCTGCGGGCCTGCTTGCGGCCCCCGACCCCGGCGGTGTCGAGGGTGCCGCGGATGACCTTGTAGCGCACGCCGGGCAGGTCCTTCACCCGGCCGCCGCGCACGAGCACGATGGAGTGCTCCTGGAGGTTGTGGCCCTC
>RFFY01000818.1 GCA_003697065.1 Actinomyces sp.
GTGCAGACGCCCGCGCCAGCGGGGCCGGGGGCGGCGCAGGAGACGCCGGGCCGACGGGGACAGGGAATCGATCACCGCGATCAGGGTACGGGTGCCGGTCCCCCGCCGGCGTCCCGGCCCCGGAAACGCGGAACGGCGGGGGTGCGGTCGGGTCACCCCCACCCGGCGGCGCGCACGGCGGCGGTGGCCGCCATCGCCACCACGACCACGGCCGCGAACGGCGCCCGACGCCAGGCCGCCACGGCGGCGGCACCGGTGCCGGCGAGGCGGGCGTCGACGACGACGGTGCCGTCGCCACCCACGGTCTGCACGACGACGAGGGCGGCGAAGAGAGCCGCCGGCAACAGGGCGGCGAGGGGACGCAGGGCGAGGGGGAGCCGGTCGCCGACGAGGACGAGACCCAGCACCTTGAACCCGTAGGCGCCTGCCGCCAGCACGATCAGGGCGGGCCAGCTCACCGGCGATCCCCTCCCCGCTCGGCACCGTCACCGGTGCGCCCGTCGGCGCCGCGGCGCCAGCGTGGCGCCAGGGCCGGCACCACGGCGGCGGCGGCCAGCAAGAGGGGCACACCGGCGGGGGTCCACGACACGGTGGTGACGGCGACGAGGGCCCCACCCACGGCGGCCACCCGTCCCGGGCGGGTGGCCAGGTGGGGAACGAGCAGGGCGAGGAACGCCGCCGGGAAGGCGGCGTCGAGCCCCCACACCTCGGGGTCGCCGAGGGCCCGCCCGGCCAGGGCGCCGATCAGCGAACCCGAGTTCCACAGCAGCCACAGCCACAGCCCGGTGTACCAGAAGGCGTCGGCGGCGTCGGCGGGGTCGTCCCGCGCCGCCGCCATGCCGGTCGTCTCGTCGATGACGAAGTGGGCGGCGAGCCAGCGGCGCCCACCGGGGGCCAGGACCCGGGCCACGACCGGCCCGTAGAGGGCGTTACGGGCGGCGAGGAGCAGGGCCGAGCCGACGGCGGCCGGGGCGCCACCGCCGCCCGACACGACGCTGACGACGGCGAACTGGCTCGCCCCGGTGAACACGACAGCGGAGAGGAAGACGATGCGGGGCAGATCGAAGCCGGCGGCATCGGCCAGGACACCGAAGGTGATCCCGACGACGCCGACGGCGGCGGCGAGCACCACAGCCTGGCGGCGGTGAGCGCGCCGACGGCGACGGTGGGACACGCCCGCGTCCTAGAGACGCCGGGCGAGCTCGGCCACGAGAGGGGCGAGCTCGTCCGCGCACCGGTCGTAGGCGGCCTGGTCCCCGGCGGCGGGATCGACGACCTCCTCATCGGAGCCGACCTCGACGGCGGCCAGTCCGAGCGCCGCCACCCGTTGCGCCAGGGGGGCCGGACCCGGTTCGAGTTCGCGGGCCAGGCGGATCAGGGTGCCGGTACGGGCAGCGCCCTCGGGGTGGGTGCGCCGCAACCAGGCCACGTTGTCGGGCTCCATGGCCACGATCAGATCCGCCCCCTCCACCTGGTCGAGGCCCATCTGGCGACTCCGGTGCCACGGTGCCGACAGGCCGTGGCGTTCCAGGGCACGGCGTACCCGGACGCTGGGGGGCTGACCCTCGATGACGTGGGTACCGGCACTGCGGATGTCGACGGCGTCGGTCAGGCGGGCGAGCATGGCTGCCGCCATCACCGAGCGGGCCGCGTTGCCGGTGCACAGGAAGCACACGACCGGCCGTGTCGGGTCGGGCGGGGGCTCGACGGGGCCGACGGAGGAGACGAGATCGACCATGGCGACGGAAGCCTAGGTGGCCGTCGCCGTGCCCCCGCCCACCGCCTCTCCCGACGCCGGCCAGGTGTTCACCCGGACGAAGACGGCCTCGGCCTCGGCGGTCACCACGCCCCCGGCCTCGCAGCGGCCCCGGACATGGACGCGGCGGGTGCGCTCGTCGGCGACCCAGGCCACGAGGCGCAGATCGGTGTCGAGGGGAGTGGGGCGGCGGTAGCGCACGAGGAGGCGGGCGGTGACGCCCCCCGGGCGACCGGTCAGACGCTGGGCCGCCCCGCACACCTCGTCGAAGAGCCCGGCCAGGACCCCGCCGTGCACACTGTGGGGCGGTCCCTCACGCAGCCGGTCGAGGCGCACCCGACCCTCGATGGCGGGGGTGGCGTCGTCGAGGGTGACACGGTCGAGGGTCAGGGGCGGGGCGACGACGTTGAGCGACCCGCTGAAGGGGGACAGAGCGGCGCTGCGGGCCCGCCGATCCGGGCCCTCGTGCCAACGGGGGCGGGGCGGGCACGCCGCCACCAGCTCGGCCGCCTCGGCCACGAGGCGGCGCGCCCGGGCGGCGCTCGCCTCATCGAGGATGCGGCCGTGCACGAGAGCGGCGAGCTCGCGCACGGCCGCCGCCAGATCGCCGGTGGCGTCGGTGCTCACGCCGATCCCTCGGACCAGGCGTCGAGGCCCTCGGTGGCGACGGCGTCGACGAGGGCGACACACGCCTCCGTCAGGGCCTCGACCGCACGATGCAGGTTCTCGGCGAACTGGTGGGCGGTGTCGACGGGATGGTCGACGAGGTCGGTCACGGCCTTGAGGGCCGTGACCGGGATCCGGTGCCAGCCCGCCACCCGGGCCACGGCGGCGGCCTCCATCTCCTTGGCCTCGGCCCCGCTGGCCGCCATGGCGGCCCGGTCGGTGTCGGTGGCGTCGAGGGAGTCGCCGGTGGTGACGGGTCCGAGGCGCCAGCCCCGGCGGCGGGCCAGGCGCCGCAGGTCGGCGGCGGGGAGATCCCCCACGCCGTAGGCCTCGAAGGGGCCGAGGGGGATACGCCGGTCGTGGAACACGAAGCGGTCCCAGGCCATGACGATGTCGCCGACCCGGGCGCCCCGCTCCCCGAA
>RFFY01000819.1 GCA_003697065.1 Actinomyces sp.
ACGGTTTCGACGAGTTCATGCTCGTCGTGGCCGACATGGACGACGCCGCCGCCTTGTTGGCGGACGTGGCCGACGTCCTCGCCGCCACCTGACCGGCCGCCGGCACCGCGCCCCCGGGACCCTGGCCCGCCGCCGGGCCCCGGGATACAGTGTTGTGACCGATGTCACCGACCCCCGCCGCGGTATGCCCGGCGAGGGGAAAGGGGGCCCGATGGGCTCGACCCGCCGGCGGCGCACCGCCGCCACCCTGGCCGTGCTGCTCGCGGCGGGGATCGGCTCCGCCCCTCCGGCGGTCGCCGGCTCCGGCCCCCTCGACAGCCTCGAGGAGATCCCCCGACCGAGCCTGGCGGGTCTCGTCGAGATCGTCGTCGATCCCCCACCCGGCCGCGAACCCCTCATCCGGGTGGTCGAGGAGGCGACGCCCTACACCCCCTTCGGTTCGCCGGTCCAGCTCGACACACGGCTCGTCGACAGCGTCCGGCCGATGGCCGTCGTCGAGTTCGGACTCGACCCTGAGGGTTTCGCCGTCCCCCTCGACCCCGACGGCGACGGAACACCCGATCTGGGACCCGAGGTGTGGCGGGTCCGCTCGGCCGGGGGATCCGGGGGCGCGGGCGTCGAGCGCCTGTCCGACACCCATGCCACCTGGGTGGCCACCAACGGTCTCGTGCCGTCCGCGCTCGGGACCGGCACGACCGGTGCCAGCGCTTCTCTCGTCGATCCGTCCGGGCCCGACCTGTTCGGCGCCCACTTCGACGACACCGGCATGCCCTACGCCCCGGTCGTCGGCTCGGGTGATCTGCAGCCCCCGCCCCTCGTGTACTGGGGAGCCACCGTCGCCGGGCCGCTTCCCACCGGACCCGACTGCGGAGGGACGATCCTCGACATCGCCTGGGGCCACGCCCTCGGGGGCCGTCCGGTCTTCGATCCCTCCCCCGGCGCTCCCCTCGACCTCTTCGGCGGGACGAATCTCGACATCGTCCTGCGGTGCGATCCCGACCAGGGGGGCTGGCTGACGACGAGCTTCGAGCTGATGGGCGGAGGGTTCCAGCAGATGCCCACCGCCACCCGGGCCATCGTGTGGGACCGCGGATTCCTGGCCGCCACGCCCCTCGACGAGATCCTCGGCACCACCGGCTACCGCCTGACCACCTTCGTCACCCCGACCGCCAATCCCTTCCGGCCCGACACGACCGCCGCCTTCTCCGACGTCGCCCCTCCGATGCTGCACACCGGCATGCGACCCCCGATCCTGGTGGGCGACCCCTTCCCCGGCGCCACCGTCCGCGACCTGCCTCTCACCTTCGCCTTCACGGGGCGTGACCTCGACCCGGCGTGCGGCCCCGACACCTGGGCGGCCGGCTTCGAGGTGTTCGCCTGGGACGACGGCGCGGGTGGCGTCGCCGCCGGGCTCAACCAGTTCCTGTCCGCCCAGCGCACCGCCGGCCCCGTCGATGGCGATCTCGGCCGTCTTCGTACCAGCGGGGGCGGCCCCGGCTACCAGGAGACCTACGACCTGTCCGACGGGGCGGGCACCTACGTGTACGAACCGGACGGGGGGCCCGTGTGCACCTGGTCGGTCGAGGTCACCGATGGTTGGAACCAGCTCCTCACCGCTCTCCGGACCGCCTTCCCACCCCCGACCGAGGAGGCCGGCGGCGGCGACGGGACGCCCGCGGTCGGCGGGGACTCCGCACCGGAGGCCACGGGTGGCGACGAGGCAGGCGATGCCGGCGTCGCCCGCGACGAGGGGGGCGCGACCCCCGCCGGGGTGGAGGCACCGGGTGGTGGTGGCGGCGACGCCGCCCGCCTTTTCGTCCTGTTCGTGCTGTTGGCCCTGTTCGGCTCCGCCGCCGTGC
>RFFY01000820.1 GCA_003697065.1 Actinomyces sp.
ACCCTAGGCGGGGTCGGTTTCGAAATGCAACCGACCCTGGTGGGGCGGGGCGGACGCGACCAGCGCCCGGGGGACTCAGGCGAGGTCGGTCGTCTTGGCCCGCAGGACGTCGAGGAGCTCGACGAAGGACTTCTCGAAGGCGGCGACCCCCTCGACCTCCAGGGTGCGGGTCACGTCGTCCATGTCGACGCCGACCCGGGCCAGGGCGGCGAGCACCTCGCGGGCTCCGTCCACGTCCCGGTCGAGAGTGCGGGCGACCGTGCCGTGATCCTCGAAGGCGGCCAGGGTCGTGTCGGGCAGGGTGTTGACCGTGCCCGGCCCGATGAGTTCGTCGACGTACTTGGTGTCGGGATAGGCCGGGTTCTTGGTGGAGGTCGACGCCCACAGGGGACGCTGGGGGCGGGCCCCGCGGGCGACCAGGGCCTCCCACCGGGGGCCCGAGAAGCGCTCGAGGTGGAGCTGGTAGGCCATCTTGGCATTGGCGACGGCCGCCGTGCCCCGCAGGGCGAGGGCCTCGTCGGTCCCGATGGCCTCGAGGCGCCGGTCGACCTCGGTGTCGACCCGTGACACGAAGAAGGACGCCACGCTCGACACGCCGGACAGGTCGCCCTCGGCGGCCTCGAGGCCCCGCAGATAGGCCTCCATGACGGCGTCGTAGCGTTCGAGGGAGAAGATCAGGGTGACGTTGATCGAGCGCTTCTCGGCGATCATGTGCTCGATGGCCGGGAGACCCTCGACGGTGGCGGGGATCTTGACGTAGAGGTTGGGGGCGGCGAGACGGTCGTGGAGCTGACGGGCCGCGGCCTCGGTGCCGGCGGTGTCGCGGGCCAGACCCGGGTCCACCTCCACCGACACGTAGCCGTCGAGTCCCTCGGAGCGCTCGTGGACCGGGCGCAGGATCTCGAGGGCCGCACGGATGTCGGAGGTGACGAGACGCCAGTAGGCATCCTCCACGTCGAGCCCGTCGGCGATGGCCCGACGGAACTCGGCGTCGTAGGCGTCGGATCCCTCGATCGCCTTCTGGAAGATCGAGGGGTTCGAGGTCAGGCCCCGGACCCCGTCGCGGACCCAGCGCTCGAGTTCACCGCTGGTGATCCAGCCCCGCCTGATGTTGTCGAGCCAGGGACTCTGGCCCTGTTCGTCGAAGAGCTGATGGAGTCGGGTCATGGCGACCTCCGTGTCCGGTCCTCAGGTGCCGCCGACGAGGCGCTCGGCCCGGTCGGCGATGTCGGTGGGGGTGAAACCGAGCCGGGCCATGACCGTGGCGCCCGGGGCCGAGGCCCCGAAGCGGTCGATGGCCACGACCTCGTCGACCCAGCGGTGCCAGCCGAGCGACGCCGCCGCCTCGACCCCGAGACGGGGGAGATCGGGGCGCAGCACGGCGTCGCGCTCGTGGGCGGGACGCTCGGCGAAGAGCTCCCAGCAGGGCAGGGACACGACGCGCGCCGTCACCCCGCGTTCGGCGAGGACGGCGGCGGCGTCGACGCACAGACCCACCTCGCTGCCGGTGGCGACCAGGGAGATGTCGGCGTCGTCGGCCTCGAGCACGGGGTAACCGCCGGCGCCCACGCCGGCGGGGTCAGTACCGGCGAGAACCGTCACGTTCTGGCGGGTCAACACCAAAGCGGTGGGGCCGTCGTGGGTGAGGGCGATCCGCCAGGCGCCGGCGGTCTCGGTGGCGTCGGCGGGCCGGATGACGAGCAGGCCCGGCATGGCCCGCATGGCGGCGAGGTGCTCGACGGGTTGGTGGGTGGGGCCGTCCTCGCCGACGCCGACCGAGTCGTGGCTCCACACGAACACCACCCGGGCCCGCGACAGGGCGGCGAGGCGCACCGCACCGCGCATGTAGTCGCTGAACACGAAGAAGGTGCCGACGACGGGCAGGGCGCCACCGTGGCGGGCCATGCCGGTGGCGACGGCGCCCATGGCGTGTTCACGGACCCCGAAGTAGATCTGGCGACCCCCGCGCTCGTCGACGGAGAAGACGCCCACCTCGGGCATGGCGGTGCCGGTGTTGCCGGTGAGATCGGCGCCGCCGCCGGTGAGGGCCGGCACCCGGGGGGCGAGCGCCCGCAGGCAGGCGTTCGAGGCCTTGCGGGTGGCGATCGACTCGCCGGGCTCCCAGCGGGGGAGGGCCTCGTCCCAGCCGGGCTCACCGCCACCGTCGAGGGCGGTCTCGAAGGCCAGGCGCAGGGGCGATTCGCTCAGGCGCCGTGTCCACGCCTCGCGGGCGCCGCGCCCGCGGCGCCCGGCCCGGCGGTAGAAGGCGAGGACGTCGTCGGGGACGAAGAAGGTCTCGTCGGGGGGCAGACCCATGAGGGCCTTGGTCTCGGCGATCTCCTCGTCGAAGAGGGCGTAGCCGTGGACATCGGGGGTGTCGGTCGAGCGGGGGGCGGGGGTGCCGATGTGGGTGCGCACGACGACCAACGAGGGCCGGTCGGTGACCTCCATCGCCCGCCTCAGGCCCGCCTCGAGGGCGTCGAGGTCGTCGCCGACCTCGCCCAGCTCCACCACCTCCCAGCCGTAGGCGCGGAAGCGGGCCGGGGTGTCGTCGCTGAAGGTGAGTTCGGTCGGGCCGTCGATGGAGATGTGGTTGTCGTCGTAGACGCACAGCAGGCGCCCCAGACCCAGATGGCCGGCGAGAGACGCCGCCTCGTGGCTGATGCCCTCCTCGAGGTCGCCGTCGGAACAGATGGCGACGACCCGGTGGTCGCACAGGTCGGCCCCGAAGCGGGCCCGGAGCTGCTCTTCGGCGATCGCCATGCCGACGGCGTTGGCGATGCCCTGCCCGAGGGGTCCGGTGGTGACCTCGATGCCCGGGGTGTGGCCGGCTTCGGGGTGGCCGGGCGTGAGGGACCCCCACTGGCGGAAGTCACGCAGGTCGTCGAGGGAGAGGCCGAAGCCCGTCAGGTACAGCAGGGAGTACTGCAGGATGGAGGCGTGGCCGGCCGAGAGCACGAACCGGTCCCGGTCGGGCCAGTCGGGGGCGTCGGCGTCGTAGGTCAGGATGCGGGTGAACAGGACGTGGGCGAGGGGCGCCAGCGCCATCGCCGTGCCCTGGTGTCCGGACCTCGCGGCGTTGACGGCGTCCATCGCCAGCCCGCGGATGACGCTGATCGCACGCGTCTCGAGATCGCTCATCGGCCCTCCTGGGAC
>RFFY01000166.1 GCA_003697065.1 Actinomyces sp.
CCCGGCATCGTGGCCGCCGACGGGACCCTCGACCGCGCCGCCGTGGCAGCCCGCGTGTTCGGCGACCCCGACGAGCTGGCGGCTCTCAACGCCATCGTGCACCCGGCCGTGGGTGCCGAGATGGCTCGTCGTCGGGCCGCGTGGGCCGACACCGACGCCATCGTCGTGCTCGACATCCCCCTGCTGGTCCGCTCCGACGACGAGCCCCTCCGCGACGAGTACCGCGACCTGGCCGGGATCGTGGTCGTCGACGTCGATCCCGAGATCGCCGTCGAGCGCCTGGTGCGCTTCCGGGGCTTCGACCCCGACGGCGCCCGGGCCCGCATCGCCCGTCAGGCGAGTCGGGCGGCACGGCTGGCGGTGGCCGATTTCGTCATCGACAACGGGGGCGACCTCGAACAGCTCGAACGCGAGGTCGAGCGCTGCTGGGCCTGGATGCGGCGACGACGGGACGAGCTCGCCGCGGCCCGGGACGCACCCGACACCGGGGAGGCCGCGGCGGGGGAATGACCCCCGACCCTCCGGTGGTTCCGGGGGCGTGCGAGCACCCGCCGATCCCCCGCGTCGCTGGCGCGAGCTGGCCGTGTTGTCGGCCGCCATGGTGCTGGCGATGTCCCCCTGGTTCTCCACGGCGGCCGTGCTGCCCCAGCTGAGGGAGGCCTGGGGGCTCGACCGGGTGGCCGGGTCGTGGCTCACGATCGCCGTGCAGATCGGCTTCGTGGTGGGGGCGGTGGGCTCGTCGCTGGTCAATCTCGCCGACCGGATCCCCCCGCGGCGTCTCATGCTGTACGGAACGGTGCTCGCCGCGGCCGCCAACGCCGCCCCCGCCTGGTTCGACTCCTACGGTCCGACCCTGCTGGCCCGCCTCGTGACCGGTGCGGCCCTGGCCGCCGTGTACCCCCCGGCCCTGAAGGCCATGTCGACCTGGTTCGTGCGGGGACGGGGCCTCGCCCTGGGCGTGATGGTCGGTGCTTTGACCGTGGGCTCGGGCCTGCCCCACGTCGTGAATGGGGTGGGCGGTGCCGGGTGGCGTCCCGTCCTGCTGGTGACCTCGGCGGCGACGATCGGCGGGGGACTGGTGGCCGAGTTCGCCGGCAGCGACGGACCCCACCGCTTCCCCTCGGCTCCCTTCGAGCCGGCGGCGGTGGGTCGGGCCCTGGCCGACCCCAAGGTGCTGCTGGCCTCGGCCGGCTACTTCGGCCACATGTGGGAGCTCTACGCCATGTGGGCCTGGTTCGGCGCCTTCTACGCCGACGTGCTGGGCGAGCACGGCTGGGCCGACACCACCCGTCCGGCGGCCTTCGCCGCCGCCGCCGTGATCGGCATCGGCGCCCTCGGTGCGGCATGGGCGGGATGGGTCAGCGACCGCTACTCGCGCGAGCTGTCGGCCGCCGTTCCCATGCTCGTGTCGGGGACGGTGGCCGCCGTCATCGGCTACCTCACCGCTTTGCCACCCCTCCTCGTGCTCCTGTTGGGCCTGGTGTGGGGGGCGGCGGTCGTGGCCGACTCGGCCCAGTTCTCCACCGTCGTCACCGAGGTGGCGGACCAGCGCTATGTCGGCACCTCACTCACCGTGCAACTGGCCTCGGGCTTCGTGTTGACCGTGGCCACGATCTTCCTGGTCCCCGTGGTGCGCGACGCCTGGGGCTGGGGTCCGGCCTTCACCCTGCTGGCCCCGGGACCGCTCCTGGGGGCGCTCGCCATGCGGGCCCTGGCCCGGCGTCGGGCCGCCGAGGCGCCCCCGGTGGCCCCGCCGGCCTTCGTCAGCCCCTTCTTCTGACCGGCGCCGGTCGCCGGCATCCGGCGGGGGCGACGGCGTGCCGGTGCGCCGACGGGGGGTGCGAAGCGGCCTGTCGGAGGGGGTGGATAGGGTGACCGCGTGGCCCGATCCGCACGCTCACCGGTGGCGACCGCCGAACTCGTCGCCCAGCTCCCGTCCCGGCCCGTGCGCCGGCGCGCCAACCCGGGGCCCCCGGCGCGGGTGCCGTTCCGGGTCCACGCCCCCTTCGAGCCGGCCGGCGACCAGCCCAAGGCCATCGAGGCCCTGGCCCGCGGCATCGAGGCCGGTCACCGCTTCCAGACCCTGCTGGGCATCACCGGTTCGGGGAAGTCGGCGACCATCGCCTGGACCATCGAGCGGGTCCAGCGGCCCACCCTGGTACTGGCCCCGAACAAGTCGCTGGCCGCCCAGCTCGCCAACGAGCTGAGGGAGTTCTTCCCCGAGAACCGGGTCGAGTACTTCGTCAGCTACTACGACTACTACCAGCCCGAGGCCTACATGCCGTCCTCGGACACCTACATCGAGAAGGACTCGAGCGTCAACGACGAGATCGACCGCCTCCGCCACTCGGCGACCTCGGCCCTGCTCACCCGGCGCGACACCATCGTGGTGGCGTCGGTGTCGGCCATCTACGGCCTGGGCTCGCCCGAGGAGTACGAGAATCAGCTCCTCGTCGTCCGCCGGGGCGAGGAGCACGACCAGCGGGCCATCCTCGAACGCCTGGTCGACCTCCAGTACGAGCGCAACGACATGAACCTGGTGCGGGGCCGCTTCCGGGTGCGGGGCGACACCATCGAGGTCCACCCCGCCTACGAGGAGACGGCGGTGCGCATCGAGATGTTCGGCGACGAGGTCGAGCAGATCACCGTGGTCGACCCCGTCACCGGCGAGCGCCTCGACACCCTCGACGAGCTCGTCGTCTTCCCCGCCACCCACTACGTCACCGGGCGCGAGCGGCTCGAAGCCGCCATCGCCCGCATCGAAGACGAGCTGCGCGAGCGGCTCGCCGTCTTCGAGCGGGAGGGGAAGCTGCTCGAGGCCCAGCGCCTGCGCATGCGCACCGAATACGACCTCGAGATGATGCAGGAGCTCGGCTACTGCAACGGCATCGAGAACTACTCCGCCCCCCTCGACGGTCGCGGCCCGGGTGAGGCGCCGTGGACCCTGCTCGACTACTTCCCCGACGACTTCCTGGTCGTCATCGACGAGTCCCACGTGGCCGTCCCCCAGCTCCACGGCCAGTACGAGGGTGACCGCAGCCGCAAGCTCACCCTCATCGAGCACGGCTTCCGCCTGCCCTCGGCCGCCGACAACCGTCCCCTGCGTTTCGACGAGGTGATGGAGCGGGTGGGCCAGGTCGTCTTCTTGTCCGCCACCCCCGGCGAATTCGAGCTCCAGGTGTCCGAGCAGGTGGTCGAGCAGATCGTCCGCCCCACGGGTCTGGTCGACCCCGAGGTCATCGTGAAGCCCACCAAGGGCCAGATCGACGACCTGCTCGAACTCATCCGGGAACGGGTCGAACGCGACGAACGGATCCTGGTCACCACCCTCACCAAGAAGATGGCCGAGGACCTCAC
>RFFY01000167.1 GCA_003697065.1 Actinomyces sp.
CCGCCTGCGCGAGGTCGTGGTGTTGCGCGACGTCTACGAGCTGCCCCACGAGGACATCGCCCGCGAGCTCGGCATCTCGGTGAGCGCCGCCAAGGTCCGTCTCCACCGCGCCCGCCGTCGCCTCCGGGCACTCCTGTTCCCCCTCCCCGGAGAGGAGCATGCCGATGCCGTCTGAGTCGCCGACCGTCCCGGCGCCCCCGTCGCCCGGCCCCGACCCCGAGATCTGTGCACGTCTGGCCGAGCACCTGCCGGCTCTCGTCGAGGTCGCCGAGCTTCCCGCCGGGGTCACCGAGCACCTGGCGGTGTGTGTGCGGTGCCGGGTCGAGGCCGCCCACTACCGGCGCCTGGGCGAGCTGATGGCTCTGGTGCGCCGGTCCCCCCTGCCGGTTCCCGCCGACCTCGAGGCCCGCCTCCTCGATGCCCTCGACGACGCCGAGTCGCGCCTGGCCCGCCGGGCGGCGGCGGCCGGCGTCGCCCTGGCCGGGCTCGTCGCCGGGGCCGCGGGCGCGGTGGCGCTGGCCCGCCGCCGCCCCCGCTTCGCCCTGTGAGCAGCCGCGGGCCGGCGGACCGCCCCCCGCCGGGTCGGCCGGGCCCGGGTCGCTGCGCCGTCACGGCGGGATTCGATTCGTCGGGGCCGGTGCTAGCCTTGGTCGGCGTCTAGGGCAGTGGCTCAATTGGTAGAGCACCGGTCTCCAAAACCGGCGGTTGGGGGTTCGAGTCCCTCCTGCCCTGCGAGTCCGCCGTCAGGGCGGGACCATCGCCGCCGGGCCCCGACCCGGCCCGACCGCCGCCACCTCGAGGTGCCTCCATGGCCATGAACCGACAGCAGAAGCGCCTGCTGCAAAAGCAGGGCGAGATCGACGCCGACGGCACCCCGATCCGTCGCCGGCCGGCGTCGACACCCCGCCCCGCCCAGGAGCGCACCAGCCCCGTCGAGTTCCTCCGCGAGGTCCGCGCCGAGTTGCGCAAGGTGGCCTGGCCGACGCGCAGCGAGACGATCAACTACTCCATCGTCGTGCTCGTCACCATCATCGTCCTGACCGCCCTCATCGCCGGTCTCGACTGGGTGTTCTCCAAGCTGATCCTCGACCTCTTCACCAACTGATGACCGACGTCCACGACCCCAGCGCCCAGCCCGCCGACGAGGCGGTCGCCGCCCCCGACGCCCCCGACGAGACCGAAGCCGTCGACGCCGTCCTGCCGGTGGGTGGCTTCACCCCCGACGCCGCCGAGGCGGCCGACGAGACCGACGCCGCCGGCGAGAACCCCGACGCCAGCACCGGCGACGCCGCCGACGCGGTCGAGGTCCTCGACGAGGACGCCTTGTTGGAGACCGACACCACGGCGCGTGCACCGAGCCCCTACGACCTGCCCGGCCGCTGGTTCGTGGTGCACACCCAGTCCGGGTACGAAAAGAAGGTCAAGCAGAACCTCGAGGCCCGGATCGCCTCGATGGGCATGGAGGGCCGCATCCACGAGGTGGTCATCCCCACCCACGAGGTCCCCGAGTTCAAGAACGGCAAGAAGGTCATCACCGAAAAGAAGCTGTTCCCCGGCTACCTCCTGGTGCGCTGCGCCCTCGACGACGACGCCTGGTACGTCATCCGCAACACCCCCGGGGTGACCGGGTTCGTCAACCAGGGGGGCAAGCCCACGCCCCTGCGCCGCCGCGACGTCGAGAAGTTCCTCGGCACCGGTGCCGAGGAGGCGGCCGAGACCGTCAAGAAGGCCAAGCCCCTCTTCGCCTTCGACGTGGGCGAGACCGTGCGGGTCAAAGAGGGCCCCTTCGCCGACTTCTCCGGCGAGATCATCGAGATCAACGAGGACCAGCTCAAGGTCAAGGTGCTCGTCGACATCTTCGGTCGCGAGACCCCCGTCGAGCTCGAGTTCTCCCAGGTCGCCCGCCTCTGACCCGGCCGACCCGCCGGCTCACCATCGCCGGGCCATGAGGTTGTCGCCGCCTCCGGCCCGGGCCACACTTGTCCGCTGCCGCAGGCGCGCCGCGCCGTCACCCGAGGAAGCCACCAATGGCCAAGAAGCAGGTCACCGCCGTCGTCAAGATCCAGATCCCGGCCGGCCAGGCCTCGCCCGCCCCGCCCGTGGGTACCGCCCTGGGCCCCCACGGCGTGGCGATCATGGATTTCTGCAAGGACTACAACGCCAAGACCGAGGACAAGCGCGGCCAGATCATCCCGGTCGAGATCACGATCTACGAGGACCGCTCCTTCAGCTACGTCCTCAAGACCCCGCCCACGGCGTTCCTGATCCGCCAGGCCGCCGGCCTGGACAAGGCCGCCCAGAACCCGGGGCGTGAGGTCGTGGGCCGGATCACCGACGCCCAGGTCACCGAGATCGCCCAGACGAAGATGCCCGACCTCAACGCCAACGACCTCGAGGCCGCCAAGGCCCAGGTCCGCGGCACCGCCCGGTCGATGGGCATCGAGGTCGTCGCCTGAGCCACGAGTCCGGACCGGCTGCTGCCGGTCCCGTCCGGGCGGCGTCAGCCGCCACCGCAGCCCACCCGGAGGACCTCGCCGGGGGGCGTTCGACACACGAGGGAGCCGACATGGCGAAGAAGGGAAAGAAGTACCTCGACGCGCTCAAGCGCTTCGACCGGGACCGTCTGCACGCCGACGACGAGGCCGTCGCCCTGGTGAAGACCCTGGCCTCGAAGAACTTCGACGAGACGATCGACCTGGCCGTGCGTCTGGGTGTCGACCCCCGCAAGGCCGACCAGATGGTCCGGGGCACCGTGGCTCTGCCCTCGGGAACCGGCAAGGACGTCCGTGTGGCGGTGTTCGCCCAGGGCGAAGCCGCCACCGCCGCCCGCGAGGCCGGTGCCGACCATGTCGGCGCCGACGATCTCGCCGCCGAGATCGAAGGCGGGATGCTCGACTTCGACGTCGCCATCGCCACCCCGGACATGATGCCGACGGTCGGCAAGCTCGGCCGCGTCCTCGGCCCCCGGGGCCTGATGCCGAACCCCAAGACCGGGACCGTGACCCCCGACGTCGCCCGTGCGGTCGCCGAGTTCAAGGGCGGTCGGGTGGAGTACCGCACCGACCGCTACGGCAACGTCCACGTGCCCATCGGCAAGGCCAGCTTCGACGAGGCCGCCCTGCTCGCCAACCTGAGGGCGGTCATCGCCGAGCTCGAACGGGCCAAGCCGGCGGCGGCCAAGGGGCGCTACATCCGCAAGGTCGTCGTCTCGCCGACCATGGGACCGGGTGTCCGCATCGACCCGTCGCGCATCGGCGAGGCCGACTGACGCCTGCCCGGCACCGCCCCCGGGGTGGTGCCGGTCCCCGGCGGCGCTAGCCTGCGTCGCCGCACAACCGATCTCGCTCGCCGAAGACCTCCGGTGTACCCACGGGTACCAATGGGCACCGCCCGCCGGACGAGGGGGCATCCGTCGTCACCGGCCTTCGGGTCGGCTGTCACCGGGCGTCCACTTCGGTGGGCGCCCGTCGTCGTCTCCGACGGAGGCGGGGCCGCCCCGGGCGGCAGGGACCGCGCCGGCGGTCCGGACAGAACCGATCGCCGCCCCGGCGGCGCCGACACGACAAGGAGGTGAGATGGGAGACCCGAGACCGGAGAAGGTCGCGGTCGTCGAGGAGGTGCGCGAGAAGTTCACCGCCGCCGACGGCGTCGTGCTGACCGAGTACCGCGGCCTCGACGTGAAGGCGATGGCCGAACTGCGTCGGGCCCTGCGGGCGGTCGGTGGCGAGTACAAGATCTACAAGAACACCCTCGTCCGCCTGGCGGCACGCGAACTCGATCTCGACATCGACGAGCTGCTGACAGGACCGACGGCGATCGCCTTCGTGGGTGAAGGACCCGACGGGCAGAGCCCCGACGCCGCCGCCGTGGCGAAGGCCCTGCGGGACTTCGCCAAGACCCACGAGGCGCTCACCCTGAAGGGGGGTCTGCTCGAGGGCAAGCTCCTCGACACCGAGGAGCTGCGGGCCCTGGCCGACCTGCCCTCACGCGAGGTGCTCCTGGCCCAGCTCGCCGGCGCCCTCCAGGCGCCGATGGCCCGTTTCGCCGGCCTGCTGGCGGCGGTGCCCCGCGACTTCGCCTACGGGCTGAAGGCCCTCATCGACGCCGG
>RFFY01000821.1 GCA_003697065.1 Actinomyces sp.
CTCCTCGAGCAGACGATCACCGCCCTGGCCGAGCTCCGTCCCGACTTCGTGTCGGTGACCTGCGGTGCCGGGGGGACCGGCCACGAGGGCACCCGTGACCTGGTCGTGGAGTGGACCCGGCGCTTCGACTTCCCGGTCGTGGCCCATCTGACCTGCGTCGGCTTCGGGCGCGACGAGGTCGCCCGTCTCCTCGACGACTACGCCGCCCACGGCGTGATCGCCGTCCTCGCCCTGGCCGGCGACCCGCCGGCCGACGGGTCACCCCCGCGGGGCGACTACCGACACGCCATCGACCTCGTTCACGACATCCGCCGCCACGAGGCCGACTTCGTCGTCGGGGTCGCCGCTCACCCCGAAGGGCACCCCCGCTCCCCGGACCTGGCGAGCGACCGGCGCCACCTGGCCGCCAAGCTGGCCCTCGCCGACTTCGCCCTCACCCAGTTCTTCTTCGACGTCGACGTCTACACCGAGATGGTGGCGGACCTCGACCGGGCCGGGGTCGATCGCCCCGTGATCCCCGGGGTGTTCCCGGTCACGGCGCCGGCGACGGTGCGCCGCTTCGCCGCCCTGAACGCCACCCGGGTGCCCGAGGCCCTGTTCGCCGAGCTCGAAGCGGTGACCGGCGAGGAGCGGCGACGCCTGGCCACCGCCCACGCCGCCGCGCTCGCCGGCGCCCTGCTCGAGCGGGGTGCCCCCGGCCTGCACCTGTACACCATGAACCGGGCGCCGGTGGCGGCGGAGGTGGTACGCCGACTGGGCCTGCGACCGGGTCCCGCGGGCTAGCCTCGGCGCCATGGCCGACAAGATCACCATGGGACCCGACGGCACGCTGCAGGTCCCCGACGAACCCATCATCCCCTTCATCGAGGGCGACGGCACCGGCGTCGACATCTGGCCCGCCGCCAAGCTCGTGCTCGACGCCGCCGCCGCCAAGTACGGCAAGTCGATCGCCTGGAAGGAGGTCCTGGCGGGCGAGAAGGCCTTCAACGAGACCGGCGACTGGCTCCCCGAGGAGACCATCCTCGCCTTCCGCGACCACCTCATCGGCATCAAGGGCCCGCTCACCACCCCGATCGGTGGGGGCTTCCGCAGCCTCAACGTCGCCATCCGCCAGATCCTCGACCTGTACGTCTGCCTGCGCCCGGTCCGCTGGTTCCAGGGGGTGCCGTCGCCGGTGAAGCATCCCGAACTCGTCGACATGGTGATCTTCCGGGAGAACACCGAGGACATCTACGCCGGGCTCGAGGTCGAGGCCTTCACCCCCGAAGCCCGCAAGATGATCGAGTTGCTCCACGACGCCTTCGGGTGGGAGATCCGCGAGGACTCCGGTATCGGCATCAAGCCCGTCTCCAAGTTCGGGTCCCAGCGTCTCCAGCGGGCGGCCCTCGACTACGCCCTGCGCCGGGGTCGCAAGAGCGTGACCTGGGTGCACAAGGGCAACATCATGAAGTTCACCGAGGGTGCCTTCCAGAAGTGGGGCTACGAGCTCGTCCGCGAGGAGTACGCGGACGTGGCCGTGGGCTGGGAGGACTGCGGCGGCGATCCCGGCGACAAGCTCCTCGTCAAGGACGCCATCGCCGACATCGCCCTCCAGCAGGTGCTCACCCGGCCCGCCGAGTTCGACGTCATCGCCACCATGAACCTGAACGGCGACTACCTCTCCGACGCCCTCGCCGCCCAGGTCGGCGGGATCGGCATCGCCCCCGGCGCCAACATCAACTACGTGACCGGCCACGGGGTGTTCGAGGCGACCCACGGCACGGCGCCCAAGTACGCCGGCCAGGACAAGGTCAACCCCTCGTCGGTGCTCCTGTCGGGGGTGCTCATGTTCGAGCACCTGGGCTGGCAGGACGCCGCCGACGACATCGTCCGGGCGGTCGAGCAGACGATCTCGGAGAAGATCGTCACCTACGACTTCGCCCGCCTGATGGAGGGCGCCACCGAGGTGAAGTGCTCGGAGTTCGCCGCCGCCATCGTCGAGCGCCTCTGACGAGGGACCCGGTGGCGGGGTCCCCCATCAGCTGAGACGGACCGGGTTCGGGGTCGGGAGCGTCCCGTCGTCGCCGGCCTCGGCTGCCGTCGTCGGGTCGGCGGGTGCCGGACCGGCGTCGGGGTCGTGGTGGCGACGCAGACGCCAGGCGTCGAGGACGTCGTCGAAGACCGAGCCCGCCGTGAGGGGTCGACCGCCCACCTCGGGCAGCTCGACGTCGATCACGTGATGCCCGAGCCGGGCGGCCACCGCCGCCATCTCGACGGCGTAGGCCGGCCCGTCCTCGCGGCAGTGGCGTAGCACGGCGGCGGTCACCTCCCCGGCGATCATGACGACGGCGTCGCGGCGGGTGGGGACGGGGGCGAGACGTCGGGTCAGGGCGTCGCCGAGGCGGGCGGCGAGACGCAGCCAGAGGGGATCGTCGGCCGCGGGTCCCGGGCGGCGCTCGCCGGGTGCAGCACCGGCACGGGCAGCCGGTCGGGCCGTGACCAGGGCCGGTGGGACGGGTTCGGCCGCGGCGCGGGCCACCAGGTGGTCGACGGCGGCGACGTCGCCGGGTCGCTCGACGTGGCACACGATGCGGTGGCGACCGGAGGCGGCCAGCAGTCCCAGCCGGGCCGCCCGTCCGACGCCGCCGGCATGGGTGGCGGGGACGAGCAGGAGGTGATCGAAGCGGTAGGCCGAGCCCCGAACGGCGGCCACGGTGAGGTCGGTGCTGGCGTCGTCGACGACGATCACCTCGGCGTCCCAGCGGTGATCGTGCAGGTGGTCGGCGATGACGCCGAGGGCGCGGGTGACGACCTGCTGGTCGTCGCGGACGGGCAGCACGATCGACAGGTCCCTCACCGTGGCGCTCCCGAGACGAGAGACGGGGTGCCCGGCAGGGTGGCACCGGTGGCGATGCTCGCCGACCGGCGCAGGGCGGTGGAGGCGAGGAGGGCGACGAGGGCGAGGGGGGCGAGAGCCAGGGGATCGACGCCGAGGGCCGGGGCGGTCAGGTGGGTCAGGGCCAGGAGCCAGGCGCCGGCGAGGAGGCGGCCACCCATCAGGTGCGGACCCGCCAGTCCGCGGTCGGCGACCAGGCACACACCGGGCACCAGGAGCCCCAGGTCGTAGTACAGGGAGTGGTTGCTCACCACCAGGAGCCCCGCCAGGGCGATCGCCATGGCGAGGTCGACGTCGGCTCCCTTTCCTGTGCCGACGCGGCGGCGCCACACGAGGACGAGGACGGCGGCGGCGGCGCCACCGGCGACGGCCCAGGTGGCGAGCGCGGCGGTGGAGGCGGGCGCCGTGAGGGCCTCCACCGCCCCGTAGGGGGTCACGGCGTTGTGGGCGTTGGCGCTGCCGTCGAGCTCGACGAAGCGCGAGACGGCGTCGAGCCACGTCCCGACCCAGCCCCACCCGCCCCACGCGACCCCGATCAGCCACGACACGGCGACCACGCCGCCGGCCCACACCACAGCCGCCGTCTGGCGTCCGACGAGCAGCAGGCCGGTGAGGGGGATGCCGTACTGGGGGCGGTACCACATCAGGCCGGCCGCGATCCCGGCGAGGACGGGACGCCGGTCGGTCAGTCCCCGCCACACGAGAGCCCCCAACAGCAGGGTGAGGGCCGTGTTCTGGCCCAGGCCGAGGGCGACGAACAGGGGCAGGGAGGTCAGGGCGCCGGCGACGACGACGGGGAACTCCCGGTCGAGCAGGGCAATCCGGGGGCGCAGCAGCCACAGGGCGCCCACACAGGCGGCGACCATGGCGAGGGTGTGCACGGCGTAGGCGGCCCGGTAGGGGAGGGCGGCGAGCGGCGTGTAGAGAAGGGCCACGTGGGGTGGGTAGGCGAAGGCGAGGAAGCCCTGCTCGCCGCCCTGGAGGTCGGCCTGCACGGCGGCCTGGGCGTCGAGCTCGTAGAGCTCGTCGAAACGGCCGTCGAGCACCAGCTCGCCCGCCGTGTAAAAGGCGGGGTAGTCCCCTCCCAGGCGGCCCGTCGGGCCGGTCGATCCGCGGGCCGTCACGACGACGACGGCGAAGGCGCAGCCCAGGGCGACGAGGACGGCGGCCGCCAGCCGGCGTCGCCGGGCGGCACCGGTGTCGTCGGTGTCGTCGGCGTCGTCGGGGTGGCGCCGCGGCTGCATGCTCCTCCGTCGGCGTTCCGGCATCCGCCTTTAGGCGGCCCCGAGGGGCCGGGGGTCACACGGCGCGCCGGTGTTCCCGACGGCGGGGCCGGGGGTCACACGGCGCGCAGATGCTCCCGACGGCGGGGCCGGGCCCGTTTCACCCGGAACATGGCGTCGTCGGCGGTCGCCAGGAGGCGGCTGGCGGTCGGATGA
>RFFY01000822.1 GCA_003697065.1 Actinomyces sp.
CGTATCCCGTGTCGGGAGGCGGGGGGCTCGACAGGGGCTGTCAGGGGGTTCGGGGTCATGGGATCTCCTCCTGGTTCACCCCTGCGACGAAGGTCGGGGCCCGCCGGGTTCCCGTCGGTGCGGGATTTTCTCGGCCCGGCCCGTGGACCGGATCGGGCACGAGGGAGACCTCAGCCCGGGCGGCGGCCGACGAGGACGGCGAAGCGGTGATCGCGGAAGGGGCAGTCGACGTCGACGAAGCCGGCGTCGCGCAGCCACTCGAGCTGGGGTTCGACGGGGGCGCAGCGGTCGGCGGCCATGCGTCGGGCGGCGGCCCGCAGGTCCTCGGGCGTGGCCCCGGCCGCCGTGGCCCGTTCCCGCCAGCGGCGCACCTGGCGGTGTTCGAGACGCGGGGTGGGGGCGAGGACCTGGTCGGCGTTCACGAACACGCCGCCGGGCACCAGCACCTCGACGATCCGCCCGTACAGGTCCCGCTTGGCGCCGTCGTCGAGATGGTGGATGGCCAGGGCCGACACCACGGCGTCGAAGGGGCCCTCGGGCAGCTCGTCGGTGAGGAGGCCGACGAGGTACTCGAAGCGGTCGGTGCCGAGGCGGGCGGCCGCCTGTTCGAGCATCTCGGGAACGCCGTCGAGCAGGACGAAGCGGGCGCCGGGGTGGTCGGCGGCCAGCATCTCGGTGAACAGGCCGGTACCGGCGCCGAGGTCGCAGACCCTCTCGACGCGGGGCGCGAGGTCGAGGAGCTCACGGGCGGTGCCGTAGAAGGCGTCGTAGCAGTCGACGAGGAGGCGGCGGGTGCGGTCGTAGTCGGCGGCGGTGGCGGCGAAGCCGGCGAGGTCGGCTCCAGCCGGGGGTCCGGGCGCCTCCTCGTGCTCCGGTGCCGTCCCCGGGTCGCGGTCGGGGTGATCGGCGGGCGCCGCGCCCGGGGTCACGACACCGAGGGGGCCCAGGCGGGGCGGCGGGCCTCGAAGTCGGCGATGGCGTCGGCGTGGCGCAGGGTCGAGGCGATGTCGTCGAGACCCTGCAGGAAGCGTTCCCGGGTGGCGTCGTCGAGGGGGAAGGTGGTGGCGATCCCCGCCGCCGGCGCCTCCAGGGTCCGGCGTTCGACGTCGATGGTGATCTCGAGGGTGGGATCGTCCTGCACGGCCCGCAGGAGGCGGGCGCCGACCTCGGGCTCGACCTGCACGGGCACCAGCCCGTTCTTGGTGCAGTTGTTGCGGAAGATGTCGGCGAAGCGCGGCGAGACGACCGCCTCGAAGCCGTACTGCTGGATCGCCCACACGGCGTGCTCGCGGCTGGACCCGGTTCCGAAATTGGGGCCGGCGATCAAGATGGTCGCTCCGGCGTAGCGCTCGTCGTTGAGCACGAAGTCACGGTCGTCACGCCATTCGGCGAACAGTCCCTGACCGAAGCCGGTGCGCTCGATGCGCTTGAGCCAGTCGGAGGGGATGATCTGGTCGGTGTCGACGTCGGAGCGGTCGAGGGGGACGGCGGTTCCGGTGACGATGTGGACGGCACGCATGCTCGGATCCTCGCGGGTTCGGTGGGGTTGTCGGGGTTCGGGGACCCGGGGTTCGGGTCCCGGTGACTCGGTCCCGGTGACTCGGTCCCGGTGACTCGGTCCCGGTGACTCAGTCGAGTTCGTCGGGGGTGGCGAAGTGGCCGGCGATGGCGGTGGCGGCGGCCACGGCGGGGGACACCAGGTGGGTGCGGCCACCGCGCCCCTGGCGTCCCTCGAAGTTGCGGTTGGAGGTCGACGCCGACCGTTCGCCCGGCGCCAGCTTGTCGGGGTTCATGGCCAGACACATCGAGCAGCCGGGCTCGCGCCAGTCGAAGCCGGCGGCGGTGAGGATCCGGTCGATCCCCTCGGCCTCGGCCTGGGCCTTGACCTGGCCCGAGCCGGGTACGACCAGGGTGCGGACCCCGGGGGCGACCCGTCGCCCCTCGGCCACGGCGGCCACGGCCCGCAGGTCCTCGATGCGGCTGTTGGTGCACGACCCGATGAACACGGTGTCGACCCGGACCTCGCGGATGGGGCGGCCCGCCTCGAGGCCCATGTACTCGAGGGCCCGGGCGGCGGCGTCACGCTCGTTGGGATCGGCGAAGTCGTCGGGGGAGGGGATGGTGGCGTCGATGGGCATCACCTGGGCGGGGTTCGTCCCCCACGACACGTGGGGGACGATCTCGGCCCCGTCGAGAACGACCTCGTCGTCGAAGACGGCGCCGGGGTCGGTGGGCAGGCTGCGCCAGTCGTCGAGGGCCCGTTCCCAGGCGGCGCCGGTGGGGGCGTGGGGTCGGCCCTCGAGGTAGGCGAAGGTCGTGTCGTCGGGGGCGACGAGACCGGCCTTGGCGCCCGCCTCGATCGACATGTTGCACACCGTCATGCGGCCCTCCATCGAGAGGGCCTCGATGACCGGACCCCGGTACTCGATGATCCGCCCGATCCCGCCCCCGGTCCCGATGCGGCCGATGATGGCCAGGATCACGTCCTTGGCCGTCGAACCCGCCGGCAGCTCGCCCGTCACCGTGATGGCGAGGGTGCCGGGGCGTGACTGGGGCAGGGTCTGGGTGGCGAGGACGTGCTCGACCTCGCTGGTGCCGATCCCGAAGGCGAGGGCGCCGAAGGCCCCGTGGGTGGCCGTGTGGGAATCGCCGCAGACGATGGTCATCCCCGGTTGGGTGAGGCCCAGCTCCGGTCCGATCACGTGGACGATGCCCTGGTGGGGGTCGCCCATGGGGAAGAGACGGATGCCGAACTCGGCGGCGTTGCGACGCAGGGCCTCGACCTGGGCCCGGGAGACGGGGTCGGCGATGGGGCGGTCGATGTCGGCGGTGGGGACGTTGTGGTCCTCGGTGGCGACGGTGAGGTCGGGGCGCCGGACCCGGCGGCCGGCGAGGCGCAGCCCGTCGAAGGCCTGGGGTGAGGTGACCTCGTGGACGAGGTGGAGGTCGATGTAGAGCAGGTCGGGCCCGCGGGTGCCGTCGGGCCGGGACTCGCCGGCGGCGACGACGTGGCGGTCCCAGATCTTGTCGCTCAGGGTCTTCGGATCCATCGGTGGGGGCCTCGGTCTCGGGGGTCTCGGGGTCTCGGGGTC
>RFFY01000823.1 GCA_003697065.1 Actinomyces sp.
CTCGAGGAGCAGGGTGGGGTCGCCCCCGGCGTCGGCCACCAGGTCCCAGGCCGCGGCGGCGGCCGCCTGCTGGGCGTAGGTCATGACGTTCACCGCCAGCTTGAGCACGGCCCCGGCCCCCACCGGGCCGGCGTCGAGCACCAGGCCGGCGTAGGCGTCGAGCACCCCGCGGGCCGCGGGATCGACATCGGCGAGACCGCCGACGAGGAGCACCAGATCGCCGGCGCGGGCGGCGGCCGCTCCGCCGGCCACGGCGGCGTCGTGCACGGCGATGCGTGCGCGCCGGAAGGCAGCGTGCCAGCGCCGGATGTCGTCCGCCGCCACCGTGGAGTGCACGAGAACGACCAGGTCCCCGGCGTCGGTCGGCCGGTCGGCGGCCCCCGTCACCAGACCGTCCGGTCCCCCCAGCACCGCCTCGACGTGTTCGGCCGCGGGCACGCACACGCCGACCACGTCGCTGGCGCGGGCGACGGCGGCGGGATCGGAGGCCGCCGCCGCTCCGGCGGCCACGGCCGTCTCGACCCGACCGGGATCGAGGTCGTACACCCGGGGTGCCCAGCCGGCGGCGCAGGCCGCCTCCACCATGGCCCCGCCCATGGCACCGAGACCGATGTAGCCGAGGCGGGGGCGTACCCCCGGCGTCGTGTCGCTCACGATCCCTCCCGCACCGACACCGCGAGGTGCTCGGGAACCTCCACCAGGCGGGCCCGCAGCCACTCGCCGAGCGACTTGGCCTGGGGGTCACGGCGGGTGCTCGCCGCCACCCCCTCCTCGAGGAGGCCGTGGAGGACGAAGTTGAGGGCCCGCAGGTTGGGCAGGCGGTGGCGGTCGACGGCGAGCTCGGCCGTCTCGGGCAGGAGTCGCTTCAACTCCTCGACGGTCAGGTAGGCGTCGAGCCAGGCCCAGGTGGCGTCGTCGCGGGCGAAGACCCCGAGGTTGGCGTCGCCGCCCTTGTCGCCGGAGCGGGCGCCGACGAGACGGCCCAGGGGCAGGCGCCGCGTCCCCTCGCCCCCACCAGCGACACGGTGTTCGCGCGTCGCCGCGGGCTCGGGCGCCGTCGGGACGGCGTGTGGGGCGGGCGGCCCCGGGTAGCTCGACTCGACGAGGACGGGCGCGTCCCCGTCGAGGTGCACGTACTGGGGCACGAGCTCGGCGGGGACCAGGGCCGGGCGGTAGAC
>RFFY01000824.1 GCA_003697065.1 Actinomyces sp.
ACCTCATCGGTCTTTCAGCCACAGCAGGTTCTGCTGGATCAGATCTGTACTGGGGTGATGACCTTGTCTGCGACGTATCAGAAACCAACTGCGGATGGGTAACCTCTGGAGGATCTGGTTCATCAAAATGGACTGATTCTGGTACTATCACTTATCTTACAAATACGACAGATGATCTAGCCGTTGGAGGGATAAATTCAGACTCAGCATTGTTCTTTGACACCTCAGCTTCCGCATTAAATATCAACCCATTCGGGACACTTACAGGAAACACAGGTGAAATAAGGTTCCAAGAGCTCGAAGCAAACGGAGATAATTACACAGGATTCAAATCTCCAGATTCACTTGCCGGAAACGTTATCTATACACTTCCAAGTGCTGATGGATCAAATCAGCAAGTACTCGCAACCGATTCCTCAGGAAACCTTTCATGGATTGATGTGTCAGCCGGTTCAGGCGGTTACACAGGATGGACACTTAGTGATGGAACCACTAGCCAAAGTATTGACTCAGGAAATACAGTGACTATTGCTGACAGTTCAACTATCAACGGAGTTGTTTCTGCAACTGATACACTCACATATAACGTTATTGCTGACTCCCTTGACTTTGCCGAATTATCAGACACACTTTCATTGGATGCTTCAACAACCATAACCAACGGGTTAACTGGAAACCTAACAATTGACCTTACCTCCACAGGAGATTTCGTAATATCAGATAACGGCACTCCTTACTTCACCTTTACCGATAACGGAGCGCTTACGCAAGCAGGAACTGGACAAGTTACATTCACAGGCAATGTCGATGCATCAAGCGGTTTAGATGTCACAGGCTCATCACTAACTGTAGGAGGAAATGCAACGATAACAACCGCAGGAGCGGGAACCTTCGCCTCTACCCTAACAGCAAACGGAACACTTGATGCTAATGGATCGGTCACACTTGGAGACAACGGTGATACAGTTGCAATAGACTCCTCAGACTGGGATATTTCCTCAACTGGTGTCGGAACTGGATTCGACAGCTGGACAGTTGACTCTGTACTCATTGACGGAACTACTGTTGGATTGAGTACTGATTCAGACCTACTCTCCTTTGCTTCAGGCGCGTTGACAGTAAATGGTAACGGAACATACACCGGCACTCTTGAAGTTCAGGGAACAACAATTGGACTTAACAATGATGCAAATGCCAATAACCTCATCGGTCTTTCAGCCACAGCAGGTTCTGCTGGATCAGATCTGTACTGGGGTGAT
>RFFY01000168.1 GCA_003697065.1 Actinomyces sp.
CGCTCGGCGCCCTCGGGGCCGTCGACCACGAGATCGGCCCGCTCCACCAGCTCCGGCGGAGCCTCCGGCGATGCCACCGCGACCTTGACGGCGTCGACACCGCGGTCGGCCAGGCGCTCGAGAGCGGCGAAGGCCGGCAGGTCCCCCACGTCGTCACCGAGGTAGGCGACGGCGGCGAACCGCCCGCCGGCCTCGACCACGACCGTCCCCTTGTCGCGGGCCACCGGAGGATGCAGCTCGAAGCTCATGCGCGCCGAACGGGCCTCGAGGCCGGTGGCCGCCGCCCGGTCGGCCACCCAGGCCGCCACCTGTTCGCCGTCGGCGCGACCCCCGCGGAAGTGGATCGTGAGTGAGAGTCCCTTGGGCTCGACGGCGTCGGGCCCGAACCGCCGGGCGGCGGCGGCCGCCGCCTCCGCCACCACGGGTCGCCAGCGCTCGGCCTCGTCGAGGGTGACGATCCGACCCTCGTGGCGCCACTCGAGGCCGTAGAGACCGACCACGTCGACCTCGGCGGGGACCAGGGGATCGAGGTAGGCGACGGGTCGCCCCGACACCACGGCCACCCGCCCCAGGTGACCGGCGAGCCGCCTCAGGATCGCCGGTACCTCGTCACGGGGTACGGCCGCCGACGGATCCGGGTGGATCTCGGCGAGGGTGCCGTCGAAGTCGACGAAGAGAGCGGCCCGGCGGGGCGACGCGACGAAGGGCGCGAACCGATCGGGCAGCACGGGCGGAGCGGCTCAGGTCCCCGCCCGGCCGTCGGTACCCAAGATGACCACGATGTGGAAGTCGGCCACGTCCGCGTTCTCCTCGACGAGGTCCATGACGTCGTCGGGGGCGGCCTGGATGATCGTGGCCGGGGCGCCGAGCAGGCTGGCGACCTCCTTGGCGTTCTCGCCGTAGCCCTCCCGGTAGTAGATGGCCGAGGCGTCCGTCCTCGCCACGGCGTTCTTGGCCTCGGCGACATAGCCGGCGGCCACGAGCTTGTCCTTGGCGCGACCGGCGGCACCGGCCACACCCGAGGCGTTGGCGGTCACGACCTTGACCTGGGCCGGGGGCAGTTTGGTAGCGGCGGTCGCGGGCTGGCTGGTGGTCGGTGCGGTGGTGGCGGTCTGGGTGCCGATGTCGTCGACGGGCTGGGCCTCACCGGTGTCGGTGGGTGCGGTGGTGGTGGCGGCCTGGTCGGCGGGGACGGCTTCGACGGCCGAGGTCCCGGGCTCGTCGAAGCCGCGGGCCAACAGGAACACACCGATGGCGACGGCGACGAGAATGAGGAGGATCCCCCGGGTGGCGGCCTCGCCGGCGGAGCGGGCGAAGTCGGAGCCGGGGGCGGCGTGACGTCCCTGGGGGTTCATCATGAGCTCGTCTCGACGGGGGGCAGGGTGCGGCGCGTCGACCGGCGGCGCTCGCGGTGACGACGGAGCCGGCGGACGAGCAGGGGATCGTAGGCCTCGGCCGCCGGATCGTCGACCAGGGCGTCGAGGATCTCGTGGAAGCGCGTCAGGGACATGTCCAGACGCCGGGCGACCAGCTCGGCCTTCGACACCTCGGCGGACCACCAGCCCGCCTCGATGTCGAGGACCGTCCGGTCCCGTTCGCTCAGGTGTCGCTCGTCGGGGTTCACCGGGTCCCTTCCCACATGACGGCCCACGCACCATCAGCCTGCCAGATCGGCGGACCGCCGCGGTGCCACTCCCGGCGGAGTCGCCTCCGACTCCCCGCCGGGCCACCGCCCACCCGGCCCCCCGGGTGGCGCCGCCGGGCCTGGCTAGCCTGACGGGCACCGCCCGAGTAGCTCAGTTGGTAGAGCAGCTGTCTTGTAAACAGCAGGTCGCCGGTTCGAGGCCGGCCTCGGGCTCGCACCCCCCGGTGGGGGCGACGGTCACCTCAGGCGCGACCGAGGCGGTCGCAGATCGCCGCCCCGACCCAGGCGATGACGGTCACGATGAGAAAGCCGGCCGAGGCGTTCATGGCGGCGACGTAGTCCCAGACGTCGGCGCCCGGCCGGTCGGCGACCGCCGAGATCTCCGCCACGATGCCCAACAGCCACAGCACCGACGCCCCGAGGGCGACCATGTTGAGGGTCCGGGGTTGCACGACCGACCCGAACAGGCCGGTGGAGGAGGGGTCGTGACGTTCTGGGGTCATGGCTCCCCATCGGCCGGCGGCCGGTGGGTCTGAGTGCCGTGGGCGGTAGGGGCGGCGGCTCGGGGTTCAGCGCCGCCGGCGGACGATCTCGTAGAGGGCGACGGCGGCCGCCACCGACGCATTGAGCGACTCGACGGTGCCGACGATGGGGATGGACGCCACCGTGTCGCAGCGGCGACGAACCAGGCGCGACAGGCCCCTTCCCTCGGCGCCCAC
>RFFY01000825.1 GCA_003697065.1 Actinomyces sp.
CCACAGGGGCGACGGCCCTGCTGGTGGCGGCCCTGGTCGAGCGGGGGCGGGTGGGAGGGACCGTCGACGACGAGCTGCTGGGCGCCCTCGGTGCCACCCTGACGGCCACCGTCGACGCCCGGGGTCGGGTCGCCGCCGACATCGCCGTGGCGACCGGACCGGTGCGCACCCGCACCTCGCCCTTCTTTCCCGGTGAGGTGGCCTGGGCCCTGGCCCGCCTCGACACCCGCCTGCCGGGGCGGGGCTTCGGCGAGACGGCCGATCGGGTGCTGGCCTGGGTGATCACCGAGCGCGACGAGGTCGAGCGGCCCTGGCCGCCGGTGTCGGATCACTGGGCCGCCTACGCCCGTGCCGAGCGGGCGGCGGCGGGCGCCGCCGTCCCCGAGGGCGTCGACGACGCCGCACTCACCGCCTGGCGCGGCCGTCAGCTGGGTCTCTTCGGCCTCCAGGTCCGCTACGAGTCCCAGAAGACGGGCGGGGTGACCCGTTGGACCCGCGGTCCCGTCGCCATGGCCGCCGGGGTGGGCACCCTGGGGGAGGGGCTCGGGCGCTGGCTGGAGGTCGACGCGGCGACGGGGGAACTGGGCGGGGACCGGGCCGTGGTGGAGGAGCGTCTGGTGTGTGTCGCCGCCCTTCTCGTCGCCCGTCAGGTCGACGAGGCCGAAGCGGCCGCCGAGCCCGAGCCGGCGCGTGTCGCCGGCGCCTGGTTCCGCCAGGGGCGCACCCGCATCGACGACCAGCAGCACGCCCTGTCGGCCCTGTTGGCGGCCCGTCCGGTCCTTGCGCGACGCGCCGCTCTGGGCGAGGGTGGGCGACCGTGAGTCTGCGTCTCGCCCTCGTGGCCGTCCTGACCGGCGTCAACGCCTGGCGTCTCGCTCCCGGCGTGCCGGGAGCGGACGCCGTCGAGCGGATCCGTCGCAGTGTGCTGGGCGGGGCCGTCTTCGTCGCCGTGGCCGCCCTGGTGGCGGGCGTGTCGGGCCCGCTCCTCGACGCCGTGTCGGTCACGGCGCCCACCGCCCGCATCGCCGCCGGTGTCGCCCTGGCGGTCGTGGCGGTCCGTGATCTCGTCACCGCGCCTCCGAGCCCCGAACCGTCCCTCGCCGGCGACGGGGCCGCCCTGGTGCCGCTCGTGTTCCCCTATCTGGCCAACCCGGGGATCGTGCTGCTGCTCCTGTCCGTCGGCCACGACCGGGGGGTGGCGGCGGCGGCGGCGCTCGCCCTGGCGGCCGGGGCCTCGCTGGTGGCGGTGGCGCCCGTGGCCCCGTCCCGGGTGACGTCGCGCTGGTGGCGCGCGGTCGGGGTGGTCCCCACGGCGGTGGCGGTTGCGGCCGCCGTGGCGGTGACCGTCGACGGGGTCCTCGACATCTGACGCGGCGATCCCGGCGGCGGGATGCCGACGGTCCCCCCGTCGTCAGCGGAAGGCGTTCAGCAGGGGCTGGGCCTCGTCGGTGCGCAGGTCGAGCACCGCCGCTCCCGACGCCGTGGTGAACGGGGTGACGGGCAAGGTGGCGGTCTCGGGGTCGAGGCCGCGCAGGCGCCAGGCGAGGCGGAGGGCGTCGAGGAAGCCGAGGCGGTCGTCCAGGCGGATGTCGTCGGCCACCTCGTCGACGATGGCCGCCGCCCGCCACGGGTTGCGGACGGTCGCCAGCTCGTCGAAGACGGCGGCGAGGAAGCGCTGCTGGCGTTGGACGCGACCGAGGTCGGCCGTCGGGTCGCGCCGGACCGACCCGTCGGGGAGGATCTCGTGGTAGTCGCGCGAGCGGACGTAGGCCAGGGCGTCGACGGCGTCGAGGCGCACGGGCCCCGCCACGGCGACGTCGAGCCCGGACTTGGGGTCGTAGGCCGGGTGGTCGAAGGTGACGGTGACCCCGCCCAGGGCGTCGACGAGGCCGAGGAAGCCGGCGAAGTCGACCTCGACGTAGTGGTCGATGGGGATGTCGAGGGCGGCCCGCACCGTCCGCACGAGGGCGGCCGGGCCGCCCCGGGAATAGGCGGCGTTGATCCGGGAGGGCGCACCCCCGTCGAGGGGGACGTAGAGATCGCGGGGGACGGCGAGGAGACGGGCGCCGTCACCCCCGAGGTGCAACACGGCGATGGTGTCGGTGCGTTCGCCGGCGACCCCGTCGCCGAAGATCAGTGGGGCGTTGTCGATGGCGGGGTCGAGGTCGGCTCGCGAGTCGGTACCGACGAGGAGGTAGTTGGTGCCCGAGCCCGCCCCGCCGAGGGCGTCGTCGAGAGCGAGACGTTCGATGCCCCGCCAGGCCCACCAGGCCCGCGCGGTGGGAACGCCCAGACCGACCGCGGCGGCCACCAGGGCGAGGGCCACGAGCACGCCGATGCGGCGCCGCCGTCGCCGCCGACGGGGGGGTGGGGACGTCTCCGGCGTGGGTGGGGGCGCGGAGACTCCGGCGGGGACGCGGAAGCGGCGTGGATCGGTGGTGGTCGGAACGCTCATGATCGGCCTGCCCCCGCGCTCCGCCAGCCTATTGGGCTTTCGCCGGGCCCCACCGGTGAGCTAGCCTGGCGCGGAGCGTGGGTGGGTCCGGCACTCCTCGTGGTCGCCGTGGCGACCGCGAGTGCGAACGAGGTTCCTGGAGGACGAACAGATGAGTTCCGAGAGCGCGGCCGACCTGCTCGATCCCGACGCGGTCTTCACCGACTTCGGTGAGCCGGTGCGCAAGGGGTACGCCCCCGAGGCCGTCGACGCCCACCTCCGCCGCCTGGCCGAGGGCGTCCGCGCTCTGCGGGCCCGCCTGGCCGAGGCCGAACAACGGGCGGCGAGCGCCGGCGGAGGCGACAACGAGTCGCTCGAGATGGTGCTGCAGGCCGCCCGGCGCTCGGTCGAGGAGGCCCTGGCCGAGGCCCGGGCCCGCGCCGCCCAGATCGTGGCCGAGGCCGAAGACGAGGCCCGCCGCACCACCGACGACGCCGTCCGCAGCGCCGAGCGCACGGTCGTGGCGGCCGAGAACGAGGTGGCCGAGATGCGAGCGGAGGCCCAGCGGGAACTGGCCTCCCTCGACCGCATGATCGAGGAGCGCCGCCAGATCCTCGCCGGCATCGACGCCCAGGTCGCCGTGCGCGAGCGGGCCCTGCGGGCCGCCGCCGCCGACCTGACCGAGGTCGCCGACTCCCTCGTCACCGGCGGCGAGATCGACCTGCGCGAACGGACCGGCGTCGCCGACCCTCTGGCCCCCGGCGCCTCGGCCGACGCCGTCGAGGAGGCGGGCGCCGTCGAGGCCCAGCGGGAGGCCGCCCAGCAGCCCCCCTCGTCGCTGGCGGCGCCCGTCCCCATCGAGAAGCCGGCGGACTGATCGGATTCGTCGCCGGTACCGGCGCAAGCGCCGGCGCGCTCAGGCGTCGAGTTCGAAGGGGCCGGGGACGGGCAGGACCGTGCCGCAGCGCTCGCAGGTGCGCAGCTCCTCGTCGGCGTTGACGCGGTCGAGGGCGGCGGCCAGCTCGGTCTCGATGTCGGCGAGGTCGAAGGTCACCTCGTGCAGGAGGTGGTCGCACGCCGGGCAGTACCACTGCATCCGGTCGAGAGCGTCGGGGGGACGGGGCACCTCCAGCACCAGCCCCCAGGTGTCGGCGGGCCGCAGGGGCGCATGGGGGGTGCCGGCGGGGACGAGCATGACGTCACCCTCGTGGACCAGGCGCTGGTGCACCCCCTCGTCGTCACGCACGTCGACCCGGATGGTGCCGCGGAGCTGGTAGAAGATCTCGTCGGTGGGGTTGACGTGGAAGTCGTTGCGAGCGTTGGGCCCCCGGATGATCATGAAGGTGATGTCGGAATCGGGCCAGATCACCCGGTTCGACACGGGGGGGACGAACTCCTCGGCGTGATCGGCGATCCACTGCATCAGGGGGAAGGGCACGGTCGCTTCGCTCATGGGGCGACACTACCGCGCCCACCCGGCGGCGTCCGGGGCCACGGGGAGAGCAGGGGCGGCGGGCGTCGCCGTTCGCCGGCGGCGCTAGCGTGGCGGGCCACATGCTTCTCACGGTGGGTGATCTGTACGAGGAGATCCTCGTACGTGTCGACGCGGCGGTGCGGCCCGGCCACTCCGAGTCGGTCCGATCGGCGCGCGTCCGGGGCGGTTCGGCCGCCAACGTCGCCGCCATCGACGCCGAGCTGGGCGGTCGCTCCCGCTTCGTCGGTCAGGTCGGCGACGATGCCATCGGTCGCACCCTGGTGGGCGACCTCGAGCGACGGGGCGTCGAGGTGGCCGTGCGCCACGCCGGGGGCACCGGCGTGTCGATCGTGCTGGTGGGCGGCGGGCGTCGCACCCGCCTCGTCGACCGGGGGGCGTCGGCCCGCCTGACCCGTATCGACGTCTCCCTCCTCGAGGGGGTGCAACAGCTCTACCTTCCCGCTGTCGTCGTCACCGAGGAGCCGCTCGCCGGGGCCGTCGAGCACCTCCTGGCGGCCGCCGTCGACCGTCGGATCCCCGTCACCCTCGGGGCCCTGTCCGTCGACGAGATCGACGCCTACGGGGCCGACAGCTTCCTGTCGCTGGTGGCGGCCGTCGGGGCCGAGACGGTCATCGCGGAACGGGCCGAGCACGCCGCTTTGGGGCTCGGCCCCCGCCAGGCGGTGCCCGGGGCCGGGGTCACGGTCGTGACGGCCGGACCGCGTCCCACCCTCGTCCTCACCGCCGACACCGACCGCAGCGTGCCGGTGCGTCCGGTGGAGCGCATCCGTGACCGGACCGGGGTGGGCGACGCCTTCACCGCCGGCTACCTGGCGTCGCGGCGCCGTGGGGCCGATCCGGTCAGCGCCGTCGATCAGGGCCACCGGGTGGCGGCCCGCTGCCTGGCCCGGCTCGGACCCACCGTGCTCGAGGTCGGACCGGCGCGTTAGCGTCGGGCCATGCGAGCAGCCGTCGCCGTCGCCCCCGGAGCCCCGCTCGAGATCGTCGACGATCTCGAGCTCGACGATCCCCGTCCCGGCGAGGTCCGGGTGCGCATCCACCACTGCGGTATCTGCCACAGCGATCTGACGGTGATGAGCGCCGGTCACGGCCTGCCCGCCGTGCTCGGGCACGAGGCGGCGGGCGTGGTCGAGGCCGTCGGCGAAGGGGTGCACCATCTCGCTGCCGGCGACAAGGTGCTCCTCAGCGCCCTCGCTCCGTGCGGCCACTGCCGGGCGTGCGCCCGGGGCGAGACCAGCGCCTGCGGCGAGGCCCTGTCCTTTCTGACCGGGGCCCGGCCCGACGGGTCGACGCCCTTCTCGCGGCGGGGTGAGCCGGTGCAGCGGGGACTCGGCATCGGGGGGTTCGCCGAGGCGACCGTCATCGCCGCCAGCGGGGCCGTGCGCCTCGACCCCGACATCCCCCTGGAGGTGGCGTGTGTGATCGGTTGCGCCGTCCAGACCGGGGTGGGGGCGGTGTTCAACACCGCCGACGTGCGACGCGGCGACCGGGTGCTGGTCATGGGCCTGGGTGGGATCGGGCAGGCCGTGGTGCAGGGGGCGCGCATCGCCGGCGCCACCCGCATCATCGCCTCCGACCCCGTCGAGGCGCGCCGCGAGGCCGCCGGTCGCTTCGGGGCGACGGACCTGATCGACCCGACCGTCGACGACCTGGCCGCGGTCGTGGCCGAGCTCACCGAGGGCGAGGGCGTCGACGTGGCCTTCGAGGCGGCGGGCCGGGCCGAGCTGGTCGAGACCGGGATCGCCGTCACCCGAGTGGGCGGCACCACCGTCATGGTGGGGGCGTCACCCGTCGAGGAGTCGGTGACCATCGCCCCGGCCGTGCTGTTCACGACGATGCAGAAGCGCCTCCTGGGCACCCTGCTCGGGGGCTGCGTTCCCGAGCGCGACATCCCCCTCATGGTCGAGCTGTGGCAGGCCGGGCATCTCGACCTCGATGCCATGGTGAGCGCCCACGTCCCCCTCGACGACATCGAGGTGGGTTTCGAGCGCCTCCGGCGGGCCGAGGGCGTCCGTACCGTGGTCGACCTGGTCTGAGGGTCCGGGAGCCGGGCCCGTCGAGGCGGCGGGGCCCGCCTCAGCCCTCGAGCCCGGCGAGGATGGCGGCGGCCAGGCGGGCGAGGTCGGCGTCGGGGGAGGTCGGGTGGGGCTCGAGGGTGAACACCACGACCACCTCGCCGGGACCGCCGGCGCCGGGGGGTGCCGTCTCGACCTCGATGAGCAGGTCACCCCCGTCGGGGGGCGGGGTCACCACGGTGACGATCCCCGAGAGGGGGTCGAGTCCCGTGACGGCGCCGACCCGGGAGGCGGCGTGGGCGAGGCGGCGGGTGAGATCACCGGGATCGTCGCCGCCGGGGCCGTGGGCCCGGACCGTTCCGGACCGGGTCGGGCCGGGCCGCGGCACCCCCACCCGAGCCGGGGGCGTGGCGACGGCGTCGAGGTTGCGCCCAGCGTGGGTGGCCTCGGCCAGGACGTCCAGGGCGTGGTTGAGGCGGGCGGCCAGTCGGGTGTCGCCCCCGTGGTCGGGGTGGGCGACGGCGATGAGGCGCCGATGGGCACGCCGCACGCCCGCCCACCACGAGGGCGGATCGGCGGTGACGGGGGGCGGAGCGAGTCCGAGAACGGCGAGGGCGTCCTGGGGTGTCACCTCCCGATCATCGCACCTCGTCGCCGGCGGGTCAGTGGTCGCGGGCGGGCCCGGTCAGTACCGTCGCCGCTCCTCGTCGGTGCGGACGGGAACCGGCCACTCGCTCGCCCAGCGGCGGGCGAGAACGGTATCGAGGGCGGCATCGGCCCGGGCGGCGGCGGCGCGCAGACCGCCCTCGTCGCGCCGGTAGGCGTAGGCCACCTCGACGTCGAGACCCCGCTCGCGCAGCCCGTGGTGCATCAAAGCGGCCCGGCGGGCCAGATCGGCGGCGGTGCTCGGGACCACCACCACGCCCAGCCGGCCGGGAGCGACGACGGCGGTGCGGTCGGTCCATCCGAGATGGCGGTCGATGAGGCCGAGGATCCGGGCTTCGGCCAGGAGCCTGTCGGCGTCGTCGAGGTGATGGAGCAGTTCGCGCCCGAAGGCGACCAGGAGGATGCCGGCGCCCAGCCCGTAGCGGGCGACCCGCTCCTCCTCGTCGGCGAGGAGGGCGGACCAGTACGATCCCGCGGGCGGGTCGTGTCCCTGGCCCGTGGAGTCGGTTCCGGCCGCCGTGCTCACGGGTGCCCGGGGGTCGGGAGTCCGCCAGTGTGTCGATGTCATCGCGTCACCTCCCTGTGGGTGTGTGGTGTTCTCATCGGCAGGATCTGAGGGGGTGGGGCGAATCGTCGCCGGATCGACACCCAACGGAAACAGGGGATCACCGGTGGTGAGACGAGGCGCCACCCGCCGTGGTGGCCGGGAGGAGAGGGCATGCAGGGTGGTGGCGGGAGCGAGGAGATCGAGTTCGTCGGGGCCAGCGGGGCTCCTCTCAGGGGGCGCTTGCGGCACCCGCCGGGGGTCCCCGTGGGGTCGGCCCTGTTGGCCCACTGCTTCACCTGCTCCCAGGACCAGAGAACGGTGGCCCGCCTGGCGCGTGCCCTGACCGATGCCGGCTACCTGACCATGACCTTCGACATGACGGGTCTGGGGCGCAGTGGTGGTTCGTTCGCCGAGACGGGCTTTTCGACCAGCGTCGGCGACGTGGTGCGGGCGGCGGTCGCTCTGATCGAGCGGGGGGCGGGGCCGTGCGTGCTGGTGGGCCATTCCCTGGGGGGTGCGGCGGCGATCGTCGCCGCCGAGCGGATCCACACCGTGTCCGCCGTCGTCGCCGTGGCGCCGCCGCCCCGGGTCGCCCACGTGCTCTCTCTGTTCGACGCCGACGAGCTCGAGCGGCTCCGGACCGCGGGATGGGCGGAGGTCTGCATCGGTGGTCGCCCCTTCGTGGTGGGACGCCGCCTGCTCGAGGAGCTCGATGCCGCCGACCCCACGGTGTCGGCCTCACGCCTCGGGGTCCCCCTGTTGGTGGTGGCGGGGAGCGCCGACACGATCGTGGCCCCCGCCGAGAGTCGCCGGGTGGCCGAGGCAGCCGGCGAGCGGGGGACCTTCGTGGTCGTGGACGGAGCCGATCACCTCTTCAGCGGCGACGCCGTCGACGAGCTCGCCCGCACGGTCGTGGACTGGTTGGCCCGGGTGCGGTCGGGCGGCGCCTGAGCGTGTCACACCCGGTCGCCATCATGGCGCCATGGGTGATCTCACCGTCCTCGGATCCCGGCGGCCCCCCTCGGGCCGGCTCGGCCCTGGTGCTCTGTCGGGCGAGGCGCGTCGCGTGCGGGCGGCGCTCCTCGAAGCGTCGCTGGCAGCGGGCCGGCCCCACGAGCCCGGCGCCGTCACCACCGTCCTGGCCGCCGGCGAGTGGCTGACGGGGCGCCCCCCGGGCTCGTGGACGGCCGACGACGTCGCCTCGCTGGCCTGGTACGGGGTGCTCGCCTGGTGTCGACTCGTCGGCGCGCCGGTGCCGGCGCAGGCGGCGCGGGCCCTGGCGGAGCTGGTGGCGGTCCTCGACCCCGACGGGGTTCGGGGCCTCGGCACGGCCCTGGCGGGGATCGTCGATCCCATCGACGAGCGCGCCGCGCCCCGCTCGTCGGCGTGAGACCGGGCGCGCGCGATCGGCGGGACGCTCAGGGGGCCAGGAGCTGGCCGGGTCGCTGGAGCCGGTCGAGGCCGATCTCGTCGAGGAGGCTGCGGGCCAGGATCTCGGCCAGGTCGGCGGCGGCCTCGATGTCGAGGTCGAAGCGTTCGCGAGCCCGGCTGGTGGCTTCGAGGGTGAGCTCGACCACGAGCTGGAGGGCGGCGTCGGCGGAGAGTTCCTCGTCGGCGCGGGCCCGGGCCACGGTGGCGAGAGCGGCGCTGAGCTCCGCCTGGATCGCCTCGGTGACCCCGATGTCGGGTGGAGGCGGCTCGGTGGGGGAGGCGGGCGCGGGCTCGGGCGTGTGTACCGGTGTCTCGTCGGTGTCGTCGGGCGTGGCGGCCCGACCCCCCACCGGGGCGGGCCCGGGCACGTCGAGGGGCTCGTCGCGCAGATCGATCACCGCGGGCAGGGCGGGTGCGGGGGGCACCAGGGCCGGGGCGGGTTCGGGCTCGACGGCGGACTCGACCCCGAGACGGCGGCGCAGGCGGTTGCGGGCGGCCAGCAGGCCGACCTGCAGGAGAACCAGGACCGGCAAGAGCAGCAGGAGCCAGGGGATGTGGGTGGTCTCGGTGCGGAAGTGGACCGGCACCCCGAAGCCGGGGATGTCCCCCTCGACGGCGTAGGTTCCGATGGCGAACAC
>RFFY01000169.1 GCA_003697065.1 Actinomyces sp.
CGCCACCTGGATGCCCTGGCCGACGACGAGGAGCAGGCCCACGTTGAAACGGGCCCGCCGACCCAGTGGCGCCGTCGCCGGTCGCTCGCCTCTCACCCGGTCGAGATCGGCGGCCGCCGGTGTCCCCACCACCCGCTCGGCCACCTCCTCCCACCCGTCGAAACGGGCCAGATCGATGCTCAGGCGCCGCACCGACAACACCAGGAACGCCACCCCGACGGCGCTGATCACCCCGACGACGAGGGCGTAGTAGGGCAAGGTGGCGTCCGTTGCCACCTGCCACATCTCGGCGTTGAGGAACAAGAAGGCCGAAAAGACGACGAGCACGGGCAGGGACTTCGCCACCAGGGTGGCGAGATCGCCGATCTGACGCACCACCTGGCGCGACGCCCACCGCACCATGGGGATGAGACTCCACCGGGTCACGACATAGGCACCCGCCAGGCACGCCACGTTGGCGGCGGCCACGCCCACGGTGCCGGTCAGGGGATCGGTCGACCCGCCGACGCCCGCCACCAGGGCGGGGACGACGACGAAGGCGACCACCTCGGCGAGCCCGACCTCGTCGGGCAGGGCCAGGGGCCGGCGGCCCCGCATCCGGTTGACGCCGGCGAAGCCGCCGACGATGGCGACGGCCCCCGCCACGAACACCGCCGCCTGGGCCCACCCCGACCAGCGGTCGCCGAAGGTGACGAACATCTCGACGAACACGACCAGGCCCAGGAAGGGAACGGTGCGGGTCAACACGTCCTCGGTGACCGAATAACTCTCGTCGAGATGGGGCAGCCCCCGGGCCACGAACCAGCGCGTGTAGGCCTCGTCGTCGACGCCCGCATCCGCGCCCGGGACACGACCGGTCCCGGTCACACCTCGACCTCGAAGCGCACGCCCTGGGCCAGGGGGAGCTCGCGGGAGTGGTTGACCGTCGTCGTCTGGCGTCGCATGTAGGCCTTCCAGGCGTCGGAGCCCGCTTCACGTCCGCCGCCGGTCTCCTTTTCGCCCCCGAAGGCGCCGCCGATCTCGGCCCCCGACGGACCGATGTTGACGTTGGCGATGCCGCAGTCGGAGCCGTCGGCGCCACAGAAGCGTTCGGCCTCGCGTAGATCGGTGGTGAAGATGCTCGACGCCAGGCCCTGGGGAACGGCGTTGTGCACGGCGATGGCCTCGTCGAGGTCGTCGTAGGCGAGCACGTACAGCACGGGGGCGAAGGTCTCTCGCCGCACGACGGGGGTCTGGTCGGGCATGGTGACCAGGGCCGGGCGGACGTAGGCGGCGTCGGGGGCGGCGTCGACCGGGATCCTCTCGCCGCCCACGGTGACCTCGCCCCCGTCGTCCACCGCCTCGGCCAGGGCCGCCTCCATGGCGGCGAGGGCGCCGGTGTGCACGAGCGGTCCGACCAGGGTCGTCTCGGCGAGGGGGTCACCCACGGGCAGGGTGGCGTAGGCCCTCGTGAGGCGATCGACCACCTCGTCGTGGAGGCTCCGGTGAACGATCAGACGGCGCAGGGTGGTGCAGCGCTGCCCGGCGGTACCGACGGCGGCGAAGATCACGGCCCGCAGGGTGAGATCGAGATCGGCCGACGGCGCCACGATGGCACCGTTGTTGCCGCCGAGCTCGAGGATGGCGCGCCCGAAACGAGCCGCCACCAGGGGGGCGACGGACCGGCCCATGGCGGTGGACCCCGTGGCCGACACCAGGGGCAGCCCGGGGTGGGCGGCGAGGGCGGTGCCGGCGTCGCGACCACCGACCACCAGGTGCGAGACCTCCGGCGGGGCCCCCACGTCGGCCGCCGCCCGCCGCAGGAGGGTGTGACACGCCAGGGCGGTCCAGCCCGTCAGCTCCGAGGGCTTCCACACCACGGGATCGCCGCACACGAGGGCCACCGCCGCGTTCCACGACCACACGGCCACCGGGAAGTTGAAGGCGGTGATGACCCCCACCGGCCCCAGAGGGTGCCAGGTCTCGGCCAGACGGTGGCCGGGCCGCTCGCTGGCGATGGTGAGACCGTGGAGCTGGCGCGAGAGGCCCACGGCGAGATCGCAGACGTCGATCATCTCCTGCACCTCGCCGACGCCCTCGGTGCGGATCTTGCCCGCCTCGATGGTGACGAGCTCGCCCAGCTCGTCACGGTGGTGGCGCAGGAGCTCGCCCAAGCGACGCACCAGGGCACCCCGGACCGGGGCCGGGGTGGTGCGCCAGGTGGCGAAGGCCCCGGTGGCGGCGTCGACGGCGGCGTCGACGTCGGTGGTGACCCCGGGACCGCCGGGGACCGCACCCAGAGACGCACCGGTGATCGGCGTCCGTCCGGGCACGGTGATGTTCCCGCCGGCGTCGAGGTCGACGCCGCAGGCGGCGAGGATCCGTCGGGCCCGCCGCGCCACCTCGTCGGTGGCCGGCAGGCTCAGGGCGGTTCCGGGCGGGGCCGGGGTCGGCCCGGAACCGGCCCGGGAGGCGGGTGGGGTCGGCGCGGTCATGGCGTCATCATGGCCCGTGACGGTGACACCGTGCCGGTGTCAGTCCCACACGGCGGTGGACCACCAGCGTCCCCCCTCGAGGGCGACGAGACGCAGGACCCCGTCGTCGGTCAGGACCTGGAGACGGGCGCGGCGGCGGTGGCGCCCGGGGTCCCACCAGCGTTCGTCGACGGGCCAGGGGCCGGCCCAGGCCACGATGGCAGACCGGCGCCCGTCCACGACGACGAGGGCGGGTTCGGCGCTGATCTCACCCCGCCCCGTCACCCCCACCGGAGCTCCCCCGGCGTCGAGCACCTCGACCGCCACCGGCTCGGCGAGGACCCGGGTGGGCGACGGGGTGGGCAGGGACCCCGGCCACGGCGGCGCCCCCTCGGGGCCGGGACCACCGCCCGGCCCGATCGGCGACACCGCCGACCGACCCCGGAGCTCGACGGCGGCGGCGGGAACCAGCTCGACGGCGTCGTGGGGTTCGCGCCCGCCCCGCCGTTCGGGCACGAGGACCGCCCCCACCCCGAACTGGCCCTCGAGCCGGGCCGCCACCCGGGCCGCCCGCTCGTCACCGGCGGACTCGCCTCCCCAGAACCCCAGCTGCCGCCCCCGGGCCGGGACGACCTCGTCGGGGACGAGGGCCAGGCGCACCAGCGCCCCCGAGGGTCGACTCGCCGCCGGGGCGTGCAACCAGGCGTCGAGCTGCCAGCGCACCCGGTCGGCGACGGCGGCCGCCGTGAGAGCCCCCTCGTGGCGCCAGTGGCGCACGAGCACCTCGCCGTGTTCGGTCTCGGCCTCGATCCCCACGCTCACACAGGCCAGGCCCTCGCGACCGAGGCGCTCGTGCAGCTCGTCGGCCAGGCGACGGGCGGCGAAGGCGGCCCGGTCGACCCGGTCGGCGGGCGGGTCGAGTTCGGTCGCCACCGACCAGTCGGGCGGGGGGATCCGGGCGTCGGGGGGACGGTCGTCGAGGCCCGCCGCCAGACGGTGGGCGGTGCGGCCCTCGGTGCCGAAGCGGGCGAGGACATCGGCGGCGGGCAGGGCGGCGAGATCACCGAGGGTGCGCAGCCCCAGACGCACCAGGACGTCGACGAGGTCGGGACGGCCCACGGCACCGACGGGGAGGGGGGCGAGGAAGGCGGCCGACCCCCCGGGTTCCACGAGACGGACGGGACGGGCGAGGCGGGCCGCCCACCCGGCGGCGAAGGCCCCGTCGGCGACCCCCACCCGCACCCCGGTGCGGCCCTCGACGGCCTCGAGGGCCGTTTCGTGGGTGAGACGGGCCACGGCCTCGTCGCCGCCGAAGTAGCGGGCCGGGCCCCGGGTGGTGAAGGCGCACACGCCGGGACGGCGGATCTCGACCCGGGGGGTGATGCGGTCGAGAGCGGCCACGACGGGTTCGAACAGGCGCACCTCGCGTTCGGGGTCGCGTTCGACGACCACGAGGTCGGGACAGCGCCCCTGGGCCTGGCGGCGGCGCAGACCGCGCACGACCCCGTGGGCCCGGGCCCCCGGCGAGGTGGCGACGACCCGGTTGGCGACCACGACGGCCACCGGGTCGTCGAGGGAGCAGCCCGTGGCCACCACCGGCCAGTCCGCGCACACCACCACCAGGGTGCGGGGCGGCGGCGGGTCGGCGGGGCCGGTGTCACCGCCCATCGCCCCCTCCGACGGCGAGGGGCGGAGCATCGACCCCGTGGGGAGATCCCGACAGGAGCGGGACCGTGTCGAGGCGACCGGGGGGCGACCCGTCGACCGCGCCGCGACCGGCCGGGGCGGCCTCGGCGACGGTCCCGTCGGGACCGGGGAGCCACAGCTCGGCCCAGCGGGGACGCGCTGCCGGTCCCCGCCCCCCGGCGCGGACCCGGACCCGACGGGCCCGGGCCCAGCCGTGACCCCGCTCGAGGCCGACCCAACGGGACGCCTCGACGGTGAGGGTCGTGTCGGGGGCGGGCCATGACCCCAAGGGGACGAAGACCGACCCCCGCTCGCGGGCGCGGGCCCCGAGGCGCCGCACGTCGGCGGGCCGCAGACGGCACCGGGCCCCCACGACGACGACGTCGACGGCGCCCACGAGAGTGGCGAGGGCCGCCGGTGCCCGCCGGGGTTCGACGTCGACGACGAGGAGACGTTCGAGGGGGACACCCATCTCGGCGGCCGCCACCGGATTCGGATCGTCGACACCGACCGCCGCCACCCAGGCCCCCGCCCCGGCCGGACCCGCCGCCACCGCCCACGCC
>RFFY01000826.1 GCA_003697065.1 Actinomyces sp.
CACCACGTCGGAGAAGCCGATGTCGTTGATGCCGATGGCGATGAAGAGCCGGTCGATGAGACGCTGCTCGATGAGCCCGCAGTCGGCGATGTCGACCCGGCAGACGGCCCGCAGGGCCTGTTCGATCTGGGGCGGCAGGTCCTCGGCGGCGTCCCCGGGCTCGATGCCCTCGTAGGGCCCGAGGATCCCTTCCGGCACGGTGGCGCCGGAGCAGGCGAAGGACAGGAAGGTCACCGACACGTGGGGGTCGCGCTCCTCGATCGCCCGGGCGGCGAGGGAGTGCCCCGAGGTGAGCGAACGGTGGCACCGCTGGAAGAGGAAGGCATCCGGCCCACCCACCAGGGCGACGGGGGCCAGGGTGTCGGGATTCCCCTCACCCGAGGCCGACGAATCGCCCATCGACACGATCAACAGGTCCCGCACCCGGACCTCGTGGGTCACCGCCGAGGTCGCACCGTCGGCGTCGGTGACGGTGAGGGTCACCGTGTAGGAGCCCTGGGCGGGAAAGTCGAGGCGCTCGGTGTCGGGAGCCGAGGGATCGTTGGCGAGACGGCACTCGCCGGTGGTGGCGTCGTCGACGGGCGTCCCGTCGCGGGTCACGGCCCAGTCGAAACGCACGAGGGGGGCGGGACCCGCCGAGGCGCAGGCGTCGAAGGTGGGATGCCAGGCGTCGGGATGCACGAAGGCCGGGTCGTAGCCGATGAGGGGCTCGCGGCCACCGCTGGGCACCACCGTCCCCCAGGCGTCCCACGACGCCGCCCACCGGTCCGGCATGGCCCAGTCGTAGGCGGCACGCAGGGGCGGGGCGGGAGGTGCGGCCACGACGGGGGCGTTCACGGGCGTCCGGGAGCCGAGGCGGCTCGGGGTGGTGATGCGGCGTCCCAGGCGCACGGTGGGCCCGAAGGTGGGCGCGGGGCTGACCCGGTTGCCGCGCCGGATCGCACCCCGGACGGTGCCGTCCTCCGCCACGATCCAGCCGGTGCGGCCCTCGTCGCCGTCGACCGAGGGGGCCGGCATGTACACGCCGGCGTCACCGGTGGCCGTGGCCGCCGAGAAGGTGTGCTCGACCCCGTCGGCGTCGACGAAGGTGCCGGTGACGGTTCCGTCGCCCACGGCGGCGTCGAGCCGGGCGCCGGAGCCGGCCTCGAGCTCGCTGGCGGGTTCGCCGGCGACGGCCAGGTGGTCGGTGTCGAACCAGTCGGCGATCCCGCTCTCGCCGTCGCACACGTACACGACGGCTCCCCCGTCGGCGTCGACCACGACCGCCACCAGGGCGTCGGTGCCGTCGACGGTGCCGACGTAGGTGCCGGCAGCGGCGGCGGGCTCGGTCGCGGTGTCGGTGTCGGTTTCGGCCGGGGCGTCGGGGGTCGAGGTGCTGTCGGTCGTGGTGCTGTCGGTCGTGGTGCTGCACGCGGCGGCGAGCAGGCCGAACACCAGGACGAGTGCCGCCCAGAGGCGGTGCGGTCGTTGCCGTCGCCGGTCCGCGTGGGTCGTGGCGTCGTTCCGCCCGGCGGGGCTCGTGGTCGTGGGCATGTCGTTCCCTCCCAGGTGAGCTGTCGCCCCAGAGGCGCCAGAGGGCGGCCAGATCCGCCAGTCCGCGTCTGGCGATCGGCGCACGAGTGCCGGTGTGGGCGGGGGG
>RFFY01000170.1 GCA_003697065.1 Actinomyces sp.
CCGGGCGTCGATCCCGCCGAGGGCGCGGCGGTCCGGGAGCGCTACCGGCGTCTCACCGCTGCTTTGATGGCAGGCGGCCTGGCCGACGGCACGCCGTGACCGGTGGGCCCGCTCAGGCCGGGGTGCCGCCCTGACCGGCGGGCCCGCTCAGGCGGAGGTGCCGGAGCGCTGCGGGGGTTCGGGCGGCGACGAGCGCTGACCCTGGTGGAAGGCGTTCAGCTCCTTCACGTAGTCGACGTAGGCCTGCCGGTCGGCGGGGTCGAGCTTCTTGAACTCGTCGACGACGCGGCGCTTCTCGTCGGCGGGGAGGGCGGTGACGTGGCGGCCGAGCTCGGTGGGCACACCCCGTCCCCCGATGCGGCCGGTGGCGTAGAGGTAGCCGCCGAGGACGACGATGATGATGCCCACGACGATGATGAGCCACAGGGCGCCGCCGCCTCCGCCGCCTCCGCCGCCGGCGGCGCCGGAACCGCCGGCCGAACCACCGGTGGCGGCGGTGGACTGGCCGGTGTCACCAGCGGTGTCGCCGGTGTCCGTGGTGGCGCCGGCGGTCTCGTCGCCGGGCAGAGCGGTGTCGTCGGGTGCCTCGATGTCGGGGAGGGTGTCGTCGGGTGATCCCGGTCCCTCGTCGATCGGCTCGCTGCCGGGGAGTTCGTCGGTCGGGAGGATGCGCTCGCCGGGGGGAATGAGTTCGAAGTCGAGGATGCCGACGTCGTCGATCATGCCGGTGGACACGGCACCCGCCCGGGGGTCGCGGATGATGAGGGAGTCGGGGTCGATGGCACCGGCGAAGGGATCGTGGGGAACGAAGTCGCTGTCGGGAGTGAGCAGGTGGCCCCCGTCGGTCGAGTACTGCCACATGGTTCCCGACGCCGGCGGCATGACGCCGAGACCGATGGTGAAGTCGCCCGCCTCGTCGATGAAGATCGGCGGGGTGAAGGGATCGAAGGCGTCGCCGGTGCCGCCGGCGAGGTGGCGTTCGCCGTCGTGCTGGTCGAGGGTGACGGCGGTGATGGTCGACCCGTCGGTGGGATCGAAGACGTCGAGGGCGAAGAAGCCCGAGAACAGGACGTCGAGCGGGGGCCCGGTCTCGGGCCAGGGCCGGCCCGGCATGACGGTGACGAAGAGTTCGCCCGCCCACGGGGCGTCGGCGTCGGGGGGTGCGACGAAGAACCCGACCCCGTCGGGGAAGGTGGGCCGGTACCAGTCCCCCGGGTCCCCGGCGATGCCGGCGGGCACGGGGAGGGCGCCGGCGGGGACCGTGACCGCCGTCCAGGCGGTGAGCAGGAGCCCGAGGGCGAGCAGGGGAACGAAGCGAGTGCGGCGTCGCATGGTCGACCTCCTCCGGTCTGCTCCGGGCCGGATTCTCGCGCCGGCCGTGGGGGAGTCCGCAAGCACCGTCGGCACCTCGGCGTCGGGTGTGAGGCTCCTCACCGCCGGTGGCGGAGCGGTGGGTCAGACGGCGGGAGCGGGCCGGGGGCGGAGGGCGTCGACCCGGCGGGCGAAGGAGTCGGCGACCCGGATGGTGCGGCGGTAGGAGGCGCTGCGGCGACGCAGGTGGACGGTCAGGCGACGGGTGGCGAGGGCGGTGGGGATGCTCAGCAGGGGGCTGCCGGTGAGCCCGGCGACGAGGTCCCCGGCTCCGGCCGCGGCGACGGTGTCGACGGCACGGCGTCTGGCCGCCTCGAGAGCGGCGTTGCTGTCGAGACGACCCCGGGCGACGTCGATGGCGGTGGTGACGCCGATCCAGCCCAGGGCCATGACGGGGAGGTGGTCGACGGCGAATCCGGCGGCGTCGCCGAGGGCGTCGAGGGGATCGTCGAGGAGGTGACCGATGGCGTGGCCGATCCCGTCGCCGGCGTGGTCGGTCACGGCGGCGAGGGTGGAGTCGGTGAGCTCGGTCGAGGTGTGGCCGATGTCGACCACGACGGGCCCGGGGTCGGTGGGCCAGGCGTCGCCGGGACCCACCACATGGGCCACGTCGGGGTCGACGTGGGCGGCGGCGTCGCTGGTGGTGTAGACGACGGGCACGTCGGGGTGGGCGGCGAGGTGGTCGGTGATCAGGCGGGGATCGTCGGTGATCTTGACGTTGGCGGCAAGGGGGCCGTGGTCGGTGTCGAGGACGAGGTCGTGGCCGGGCTGGTTGGTGGTGTCGGCGAGGTGGTGCCCCTGCAGGCCCGGAGGGTGGGGGAGGTCGTCGCCACCGAGGAGGGCGTCGACCAGGCTCTCGCCCCGGTAGCCGCGGAGCTGGTTCAAGATGCCGTCGGCGGTGCGTCCGCCCTGGTCGACGAGGTGGTCGACGGTGGCGGCGTCGAGGTGGGGGAAGCGGTCGAGGACGGTGTCGAACCAGTCGCCGTCGATGCCGGCGAGAGGGTCGGCGACGGCGGCGGGATCGGGGCTGAGGATCTCGGCCGCCTGTTCGGCCACCACGAGGGGAAGGTCGAGCTTCTCGGCCCGGTCGGAGGTGGTGGTGGCGGGCGCGCGGGTGGTGGCGCCGAGCTCGGCGAGGGTGATGATGCGGCGGGCCCGCTGGGCGGTCTCGGCGTAGTCGGGCGCGCCGGATTCGGGTTCGGGATCGGCGCCGGGGGCGGGTCCCTGCGCCCACAGGCGGGCGGCGAGGCGGTCGAGGCGGCCCTGGTTGGCGGCGAGGCGGGCCTGGACGTCGGCGAGGAGGCCGGCGAGACGATCCGGGATCCGGGGGGCGTTCGTGGCCGGGCCCTCGGGTCGGGGTTCGTCGTTCGTGGCCGGGTCTGCGGGTCGGGGTTCGTCGTTCATGGCCGGGAGTGCGGGTCGGCGCTCTCGAGGCGGCGGAGGCGGGCTTCGAGGGCCTCGATCTGGGCCGTCTGCACGGCGATGACCTCGAGGGCCGTGTCGAGGGCGTCCTCGACGCTGGCCAGGGCCCGCGTGCCGATCACGTCGTTGCGGAGGGTCTCGGCGGCGCGGCTGGCGAGGCGCGAGGTGGTCTCGGCGGCGCGGGCGCCGGCGGACCGGGCGCGGGCGCGCAGCCGGTCGAAGGATTCCCGGACCTCGGCGAGGGGATCCTCGGTCGGGTCGGTGGCGGCCCCGTGGGTGGGGTCCTCGGTCGGGTCGGTGGCGGCCCCGTGGGTGGGGTCCTCGGTCGGGTCGGTGGCGTCCATGGTGGTCTCCCC
>RFFY01000827.1 GCA_003697065.1 Actinomyces sp.
ACGGCGTCGATGTCGGGATCGGCCTGCAGGATGGCGGCGATGTTCTGCTCCTGGACGTCGGGCTCGTTGTCGCCCCCGATGAACTCGGACACGACGTCACCGTTGAAGGTGTTGGACAGACCCTGGCAGCGCTCCTCGAGGCCGACGTTGGACTGCTCCTGACGGGCGCACAGCACCTTGGTGGCGCCCAGGTTGTTGAAGCGCTCGCCCGCGCCCTCGCCGGCCACGATCTCGGTCTGGCCCACGTGGGTGATGGCGCCGAGCTCCTTGAACTGGTTGACGCCCGAGTTCAAGGTGATGACGGGGATGCCGGCGTCGACCGCCGCCTTCACGGCGGGACCGACGGCGTCGGGGCTGGCCAGCGAGACGGCGATACCGTCGGCGCCGGCGGCCACGGCGGCCTCGATGTCCTGGGCCTGCTTTTCGGGATCGTTGTTCGAGCCCTGGTAGATGACCTCGACACCGAGATCACGCCCGGCATCCTCGGCCCCCTTCTGGGCGACGGACCAGAACACGCCGCCGTCACCGTGGGTGATGACGTAGAACGTGTAGTCACCGCCCTGGGTCGCGTCGACGTTGTCGGACGAGCCGGTGTCCCCGGTCTCGGTGCCGGTGTCGGATCCGGCGTTGTCGCTCGTGCTGTCGTCGTCCCCGCACGCCGCGGCGATCATGGCGATCGCCAACGTCAGTGCGAGCAGCTTCAGCAGCTTCCGCATGTGCTTCACCCCTCCTGGGTCGTTGTCCGGACTCCACCCCCCGAGCGGGCGAGAGCCCGATCGAGGGTGCGGAGATGATCGATGCTCTCACGAACATCGAGCCTGGGTCCGGCCCCCGGCGGTGGTTCACCGTCGGTGAGGGCCGTGTCCTGCTCGAGGACGTACCAGAGGCGACGTCCCGAGCCTTCGATCGTGGTGACGATGTCGTCGATGGGCAGATCGCCGCGCCCCAGGGGCGGGAAGATACCCGCCTGGACGCTCTCCATCAGCGAGAGGCGCCGGTGGCGGAGATCGTCGGCGAGTCCGAGGTCGAGGTCCTTGAGATGGACGAGACCGATGCGGTCGAGGTGTTCGTCGACGAAGCGGCACAGGTCGACGCCGCCGATGCCGAAGTGGGCGGTGTCGAAGCAGACGGCCACCCCGGTCGTGGCGAGGAGCCGGTCGATCTCGGCGGCCGTCTCGACGAGGGTGTCGACGTGGGGGTGCACCACCTGACACAGCCCCCGCGACGCCACCAGCTCGTCGAGCTCGCCCAGTGCCGCCGCCACCGGGGCCCAGGCGGCGTCGTCGAGGGGGGCCCGGCGCCAGGTGTCGTGGTCGCTGATCAGGGCGGTGACGAAGAACTCGCCGCCGGCGCGGGCCAACAGGTCGGCGGCCGCCGTGGCCTCGGCCTCCCAGCTCGGGCGCGGCGCCGCCAGGGTGAGGGGCACGAAGCCGCCCAGCAGGCTCAGGCCGTGGCGCTCGAGGACGCGGCGGAGCTCGTCGGGGTCGGTGGGGAGCCAGCCGATGGAGCCCAGCTCGGTGCGGGTGAAGCCGAGCTCGGCCATCTCGGCCAGGACCCGCTCGCGGTCGAGCTGGCG
>RFFY01000171.1 GCA_003697065.1 Actinomyces sp.
GCCGTTCGGGACGGCGCGGGTGGTCCTCCACGATCTGCGCACGGGCTCGCCCACCGAGGGACGGACCTGGTGGACCGACCTCGGTCGGCGCCCCGACGGCACCCACGACCACCGGGGCATCTACATCCCGCCGGGGGTGGCCCACGGCTTCGCCGCTTTGAGCGAGGTGACCATCACCTACCTCGTCGACGGCTACTTCAACCCCGACGACGAGCTCGGTGTGGCGTGGGACGATCCCGACATCGGTGCCGACTGGGGCGTGACCGATCCCGTCCTGTCGGGGCGCGACCGGGCCAACCCCCGACGTGCCGACCTGCCCGCCGACCGTCGCCCCCACATGGGCCTGCGCACCTGAACCGGTGGCGACCGCCGACGGGTGGTTCCGCCGCCCCCATCCCTCCACGGAGACTCGAGCATGCAGCTTCTCGTGACCGGCGGCGCCGGTTTCATCGGATCGAACTACGTCCGCTGGGTCCTCGCACACCATCCCGGTGACCGGGTGCGGGTCCTCGACGCCCTGACCTACGCCGGCAACCTCGACAACCTGCGCGAGGTCGCCGACGACCCCCGCTACGAGTTCGTGCACGGCGACATCTGCGACCGCGACGCCGTCGCCGCCGCCGTCGAGGGATGCGACGTGGTGGTGCACTTCGCCGCCGAGAGTCACGTCGACCGCTCGATCGTCGACCCCGACGCCTTCGTCCGCACCAACTGCGACGGCACCAACGTCGTGTGCGACGAGGCCCGACGGGCGGGGGTCGAGCGTCTGGTGCACATCTCGACCGACGAGGTGTACGGCTCGATCGAGCATGGTTCCTTCCACGAGACCGACCGCCTCTCGCCCCGCTCGCCCTACTCGGCCTCCAAGGCGGGTTCGGACCTCATCGCCCTCTCGTACCACACCACCTACGGCCTGCCCGTCGTGGTCACCCGGTCCTCGAACAACTTCGGCCCCTACCAGTACCCCGAGAAGGTCATCCCCCTGTTCGTCACCAACCTCCTCGACGGGGGGACCGTGCCCCTCTAC
>RFFY01000828.1 GCA_003697065.1 Actinomyces sp.
AGATGAGCGACAAAGGCACCCAGGCGTGGGCGTGGTTGGTGAGCAGATGCCCCGTCCCGGGCACCACGATCATGGCCACGATCCACACCACGTCGAGCCGGCCCGGCAGGGCCGCGCCCCCGTTGAACGCCAACAGGGGCAGCACCGCCACCCCCGCCACCGTCAGCATGGCCGCCGTGTAGGTCAGGGCGTCGAGGCCCACCCGGGCCCGCTTCGACGCCACGAAGTAGGCGGTGAACACGAACATGGCCACGAAGGCCAGCAGGTCGCCCCGTACGTCGCCGGTGCCGGCGTCGGCGCCGCCCAGGACCGCCAAGGCCACCCCCGCCATGGCCACCAGGGTCCAGCCCATCAGGGCGCGCCGGGGGCGTTCGCCGAACAGGGGGCCGACGACCACCAGCACCAGGGCCGGCTGCAGGGCGTTGATGACCGTGGCGTTGGCGGCCGAGGTCAGACGCACCGCCGAGTAGAACAACACGATGTCGAGGCCGAACAGCAGACCCCCCGGCGCCGCCGCCAGGAAGGCCCGCCGCGACAGACGCCCACGGGCGCCCGCCACCACCAGGTAGCCGACCGCCGCTCCCCACACCCGCCACATGGCGAAGGAGAGGCCGTCGATCGACGCCGCCTTCACCAACGGCGCCCCGAAGCTCATCAACACGACCGCCACCACCGCCGACACCAGGGCGCGACGCGCCCGCGGATCGGCGGGCGCGGGCGGTGCGGCGAGACGGACGACGGCGCTGGTCACCGCCCCAGGATGGCGGGCCCGTCCCCCGGCCCGACCCCGGCGAGACACAGGTCACCCCCACCGCCGCCACTAGGGTCGCCGCCATGGGAGTCCTGGCCTGGGGAACGCTGGCCGTGGCCGTCGTGCTCGTCCTCGTCGCCGTCCACGACCTCGTCCAGACCCGTCACAGCATCCTGCGCAACTTCCCCCTCGTGGGCCACCTGCGCTTCGTCCTCGAGTCCTTCGGCCCCGAGCTGCGCCAGTACATCGTCGCCGCCGACGACGACGAGGGCCCCTTCACCCGCGACGAACGCTCCTGGATCTACGCCACCGCCAAGGGCGACAACCCCTACCAGGGCTTCGGCACCGACAACGTCATCACCCGCGACGGCTACCTCGTCCTCCTCCACGCCGCCTTCCCCCACCCCGAGACGGCCGGCGACGAGGGGCCCCACCACCTGCCCTTCGCCCGGCCCCTCGGCGACGCCCACGGACGTCCCGGCGCCTTCACCCCCGCCTCCTTCGTCAACATCTCCGCCATGAGCTTCGGCTCCCTGTCGGGTCGGGCCGTCGAGGCTCTCAACCGGGCGGCGGCCGCCGCCGGGTGCCTCCACAACACCGGCGAGGGCGGCATCTCCCCCCACCACCTCCACGGCGGCGAGCTCGTCTACCAGGTCGGCACCGGCTACTTCGGCTGCCGCGACCCCGAGGGTCGCTTCGACCTCGACCGGCTGTGCGCCACCGTCGCCTCCGGCCCCGTCCGGGCCGTGGAGATCAAGCTCAGCCAGGGCGCCAAGCCCGGCTTGGGCGGGGTCCTGCCCGGGGTCAAGGTCACCCCCGAGATCGCCGCCGCCCGCGGGGTGCCCGTCGGGGTCACCGTCCACAGCCCCAACCACCACCGGGCCTTCGACGACGTGGCCGGACTCGTCGCCTTCGTCGAGAGGATCGCCGACGCCACCGGGCTGCCCGTCGGCATCAAGTCGGCCGTCGGCGAGGCCGCCTTCTGGGACGAGCTGTTCGCCCACATGGCCGCCACCGGCCGCGGGCCCGACTTCGTCACCGTCGACGGGGGCGAGGGCGGGACCGGCGCCGGACCCCTGTCGTTCACCGACCACGTCGCCCTGCCCCTGCGCGACGCCCTGGCCCTCGTGGCCGCCGCCCGCCGTCGCCACGGCCTCGACGCGACCGTCGCTCTCATCGCCTCGGGCCGCCTGGGGCTGGCCCACAACGCGGTGGCGGCCGCCGCCCTCGGCGCCGACGGGGTCAACGTCGCCCGCGAGGCCATGTTCGCCATCGGCTGCATCCAGGCCCAGCGCTGCCACAACGGCCACTGCCCCACGGGGGTGGCCACCCAGAACCGCTGGCT
>RFFY01000829.1 GCA_003697065.1 Actinomyces sp.
CGGCGCAGGTTGACGGCGTCGACGAGAAGGAGGTTCTGACCCGGCACGTTCGGGGTGACGGTGAGCCCGATCTGCAGGTCGTCGACGATGACGGCGAGCTCGCGGGCCTCGGCGTCGACGGGCCGGTCCCACTCGGGTCCGGTGGCCGGCACCGAGGCCGTGAGCACGCCGACGAGGGCGAACACGGCGACCCCGACACCCAACTCGGCCACCACCAGCCCCGGGCGCAGGCCCCGTCCGGGCCGGGGGCGCAGGGCCCGACGGTTGGCCCACCCCAGCAGGGCCAGCACGGCGACCAGGAGGATCTTGGCCGACAGGATGCGGCCGTAGCCCGACACCACGAGAGCGTCGATGGAGCGCACCTGCTCGCCCGTGGCGAACCAACCGGTGGCGACCGTGAGGCCGAGCCCCAGGGCGGCGTAGGGCGAGAAGTGGCGCAGGGTGGCCGAGGCCAGGCCCGCCGGCCGTTCGACGCTGGGCCCGGCGAGCACCCGGTGCACGGCGTAGAGCCCACCGAGCCAGGCCGAGGTGGCGACGAGGTGGACGACGTCGTTGGTGATGGCGAAGGGGGCGTGGACGACGCCGGCGGCGTGGCCGGCCGCGGCCTGGGCGGCGAAGGCGACCCCGATGGCCCCGGCGGCAGTCGCCGCCACGTCGCGTCGCTCGAAGGAGCCGAAGCCGGCAGTGACGGCGACCACGAGCAGGGCGACGATCCGGACCAGTCCCCAGCGTCCCCAGCTGGTGGCCAGCACGCCTGTCCGTACCGCCTCGACGAGGCCGAGGCCGGAGGAGGAGGCGATGACCCACACCTGGTGGCCGATGATCCCGAGGGAGGCCACGGCGGCCAGCACGGCCCCGATCCGCACGATGCGGTGGATCCGCCGGCGCGATTCGACGTGCCAGGCTTCGGCAAGGGGGGAGGTGAAGCGCGCCCGCACCCGGGGCAGGACGAGGCGGTCGACGACGAGGGCGCCGAGGACGGCGGCGGCGGCGGCGAAGCCGATCCAGCGCAGGACGGCCTCGAGGGTGTTGACGGGGTCGGCCGGGGTGGCGAAGTCGGCGGCGCCGAGATCGGCGTCGGCGCCGATGCCCCACACGAGCATGCCGCGGGTGATGTGGCCGTCGGAGTCGGAGAAGGCGGTCCAGCGGATCGAGTACAGCCCGTCGGGCAGGTCGCCGAGGGCGACCCGGAGGCTCTCGTCACCCGGACCGTGGCCGACGATCGTCGCCTCGTGGCGGCCCCCGTCGACGTCGACGATCTCGACCGCCGACCCGTCGGGGGACACCGCCTCGTTGAAGGTGAGGATCAGCTCGTCGGGAGCGGTGTCGAGGACCGAGGCGTCGGCGGGATCGCTGTGACGCAGCACGGCGTGGGCCCCGGCGGGACCGGCGGCGGCGAGCAGCACGGCGCACGCGATCGAAGCGGCGGCGAGGAGACGACCCAGGGGGCGCATCACACGGCCTCGCTGCGGCGCGAACGCAGACCGACGGCGGCGAGGGCGGCGAGCAGC
>RFFY01000172.1 GCA_003697065.1 Actinomyces sp.
CACCTCGACGTGACCGATCAGCTCGCCACCTTCGGCGCCGGCACCAACGGGCTCGAGGCCGAACGGGCCGTCGAGGCGGCCGGCTTGACCATCGGTCACTGGCCCCAGTCCATCGCCTTGTCGACGGTCGGCGGGTGGGTGGCCACCCGGGCGGCGGGTCAGCTCTCCACCGCCTACGGGTCGATCGAGGACATGGTCGCCGGTCTCGAGGTCGTACTCCCCGACGGGTCGGTCCACCGCACCCGGGTGACGCCCCGGGCCGCCGCCGGCCCCGACCTGCGGGCCCTCGTGCTGGGCTCGGAGGGGACGCTGGGGGTCGTCACCGAGGTCACCCTCGCCCTCCGGCGCCAGGCCCCGGCGCGGGCGGGCCGCTACTGGAGCTTCGCCGATCTGGACGCCGGCCTGGAGGCCGTCCGCCGCTTCGTGCAGTCCGACTGGCGCCCCCCGGTGGTCCGCCTCTACGACGCCCGCGAGACGGCCCGCCACTTCGGCGACGACACCGAGCGGGGTCGCTGCGGCCTGATCCTCGTGCACGAGGGCGATCCCGACGTGCTCGCTCTGGAGGTGGCGGCCGTGGGGCGGATCTGCGAGGACCACGGTGCGGTGCGGGGCCCCGACCGGGTCGCCGAGACCTGGTTCGCCCACCGCAGCGACCCTCCCTCGGCCCTGCCCTATCTCGAGCAGGGGGTCATCGTCGACACCATCGAGGTCGCCGCCACCTGGTCCCGGGTGGGGGAGCTGTACCGGCGGATCGTCGCCGACGTGTCGGCCGTCGACGGGGTGCTGGCGGTCACCGCCCACTCCAGCCACTCCTACCGAACGGGGACGAACCTGTACGTGTCGTTCGGGGCGGTGGGCGACGGCCCCGCCGGCCTGCGCCGGGTGTACGAACGGGTGTGGGACGCCACCATGCACGCGACGCTCGCCGTGGGCGGGGGCATCTCCCACCATCACGGCATCGGCCGGGTGCGGCGCCGGTGGATGGGTGACGAGCTGGGCGAGGCGGGCGCCGCCCTTCTCGCCGCCGTGAAGGACGCCGTCGACCCCGATCACCTGTTCAACCCGGGCGTCCTGCTGCCGGGAGAGTGACGGGGGTGGCGCCGGTGACGGGAGGCGGCGGGATGGGCCTGTGCGGGCTCGACGTGGGCTCGACGACCGTCGAGGCGGTCGTCACCGAAGCCGGGAGCTCACGCCTCCTGGCCCGGGCCCGGCTGCCGGCGCCGGTGACCCATCCGCGGCCGGGATGGGTCGAGCACGACCCCGACGCCCTGTTCGACGCCGCCCGCCGCGTGCTCGAGGAGGTCCTGGGCGCCTCCGGGACCGAGGTGGCGGCCCTCGGTGTCGTCAGCCAGCGGGCGACGGTCGTGGCGTGGGACGCCCACACCGGCGAGGCCCTCGGTCCGGCGATCAGCTGGCAGGACCGGCGCACCACCGAGAGGGTCGAGAGCCTCCTGGCGTCGGGGGTCCTGGCTCTCGACAGTGCCGCCGCTCCCAAGGCCTGGTGGCTGCTCGAGCACGTGCCGGCGGTGCGGGACGCGGCACGCGCCGGGCGTCTGCGCCTGGGTCCCGTCGACGCCTGGATCGCCGCCCGTCTCGCCGGACCCGACGCCGGGGTCACCGACGTCGCCCAGGCCTCGACCACCCTGTTGTTCGATCCCGGCGTCGGGTCCTGGGACCCGGCCGCCGCAGCCGCCCACGGGGTGCCGGTCGATGCCCTCGTCCCGCTCGTCGACACCGTCGGGGCGCGGTCGCGGGTCGCGCTCGGTGAGCGGGTGCTTCCCCTCGCTGCCCGGTCCGGTGACCAGTCCGGGTCGTGTGTGGCCCTCGGCGTCACGGCCCCGGGGCGGGTCAAGGTCAGCCTCGGGACCTCGGGCATGCTCGACGAGCACACCGGCCCCGAGCCGGGCGGGGGCGGGGGCACCTACCCGGTGGCCCTCTGGCGCCTCGACGGGACGGTCTCGTTCGCCCGTGAGGGCGTCATCCACGCCGCCGGCTCGTCGTTGGAGTGGCTGGTCGAGGTGGGCCTGCTCGACGATCCCGCCCACCTCGACGCCGTGGCGGGGGCGGTGAGCGATACCGCCGGGGCGTGGTTCGTGCCCGCCCTGGCCGGGCTCGGCGCCCCTTTCCACGACATGACGGCGAGGGGTCGGTTCGAAGGACTCACGCGGGCGACGGGTCGGGCCCACCTCGTGCGGGCCGTGGTGGAGGGGATCGCCCATCGGGTCGTCGACCTCCTCGAGGCCGTCGGGGTCGGGGAGGGGTCACCCGTCGTGCTCGACGGGGGCCTGACCCGCAGCCGCCTCCTGGTCCGGCGGATCGCCGCCCTGGCGGGCCGCGAGGTCGAGGTGGCGGCGCCGGTGCCGGTGGCGGCGGTGGGGGCGGCCCACCTGGCCGGGATGGGTGTGGGGGCGCTCGAGGGTCTGGCGACGGCCCCCCTGGTGGCCACCGGGACGGTCGCCCCGACCGGCCCGGACCCCGCCGGCGAGCGGGCGGCGTGGCGTGAGGTGCTGGACCGGACGCGCCGGACGGGGCGCTGAGGGGGCCCGGAACGCACGACGGGCCAGGCCGCTCGGACCTGGCCCATCGGGAGGTGGTCGGGACCGGCGTCGATCCGGTGACCTTCCGCTTTTCAGGCGGACGCTCTGCCAACTGAGCTACCCGACCGGACGCCGGCACACGGTGCCGGTCGCGGTCCCGACGGGATTTGAACCCGCGGCCTCCGCCTTGACAGGGCGGCGATCACTCCAGACTGATCTACGGGACCTCTCGCCCAAGGGGCGACGAGTGTGAAACGCTAGGCCGCGCCGGCGGGGTTGGCAACCCGCCCGCGCTCGCACCCCCGACCGGATTCGAACCGGCGTTACCGCCTTGAAAGGGCGGCGTCCTGGGCCGCTGGACGACGGGGGCCCGCCGGCTGGACCGGCGGATGCCCAGCCTAGGGGAATGACCGCCGCCTGACCCCGGTTCCGTGGCCGTGGACCAGCGTGCCCCGATGCTCTCC
>RFFY01000830.1 GCA_003697065.1 Actinomyces sp.
ACCGTCAACGCCGTGTGCCCCGGACCGATCCTCACGGCGATGACGGCGGGGATCCCACCGGACCAGCGCGAGCGCTACGCCCGGCGCCGGGTCCCCCTGCGTCGCTACGGCGACCCCGAGGAGGTCGCCCACGTCGTCGTGTCTCTGGCCCTGCCCGCCGCCTCCTACGTGACCGGTGCCGTCATCCCGGTCGACGGCGGACTCGTGGCCAAGAACGACTGAACGGCGACTGAACGGGGAGCGGACCCGGCCCCGGCCCGGCGCCCACGGGTGGCGGGGTCGCGCCCGGACCCGCCCCTGGTACCGTGTCGGGCCGTGTATGACGATCCGGTGACGAAACGGCGTCGCGGACGCCGGGGCCGGTGGTTCCTCGCCGTCCTCGTCGCCGCCCTCGTCGCCGCCGTGGTCGGCCCCGCCGGGGCCGAGACCCCGGCCGAGCTGCGGGCGAAACGCAAGCAGGTCCAGGCCGAGAAGGCGGCCGCCGCCGCCGAGGTCGACGCCATCAGCGCCGACGCCGCCACCCTCGAGGCCGCCCTGGCCGACATCCAGGCCCTCGTCGACGCCCAGCAGGCCGCCGTCGACGACGCCCGCCGGGCGGCGGCCGAGGCCGAGGCCGCCGTCGCCGCCGCCGAGGCCGCCATCGCCGATCTCGAGGCCCGCCGCGCCGCCCTGCGGGCCGAGATGGTCGACTCCGCCGTCGAGGCCTACATGAGCTTCCAGACCCCCGAGGGCTCCCTGGCCGCCTTCGGCGAGGATCCGTGGCGCCAGGCCCGCGACGAGGCCCTGGTCGGGTTCGCCACCGGGACCCGTATCGACCAGCTCGACGAGCTGCGCGCCCTCGACGCCGAGCTCGAGAACCGGCGCCGGGCCGCCGACGAGGCGGCCGCCGACGCCCAGGCCCACCGGGCCGAGGTCGAGGCCCGCCTGGCCGACCTCCAGGCCGCCCGCGACCAGCAGGCTGCCGTCGTCGACGAGGTCGAGGCCCGTCTCGACGAGCGCCTGGCCGAGGTCGCCGCCCTCGAGTCCCTCGACGCCGAACTGGCCGCCGAGATCCGGGCCGAAGAGCAGCGCATCGCCGAGGCCATCGCCCGCGAGCAGGCGGCCCGCGCCCGGGGCTCGGTCACGATCCCCGACGACGCCCCCGTCGAACTGACCACGGTGAGAGGGATCGTCGTCAACGTCGCCATCGCCGAACAGACCGAGGGGCTGCTGGCGGCCATGGCCGCCGAGGGCTTCACCCTCGGCGGGGGCGGCTACCGGTCGAACGCGGCCCAGATCGCCCTCCGCAAGGCCCACTGCGGCACCAGCGACTACGACATCTGGGAGAAGCCCGCCTCCCGTTGCCGGCCTCCCACCGCCCGACCGGGCCGCAGCGACCACGAAAAGGGTCTGGCCATCGACTTCACCTACCGGGGTCGAGCCATCCGCAGCCGCTCCAGCGACGTGTTCCGGGCTCTCCAGCGCATCGCCCCGTCCTACGGCTTCCGCAACCTGCCCTCGGAGCCCTGGCACTGGTCGGCCAAGTGACGGCTCCCACCGGCGCCCGCCTCCTCGAGCTGGCAGCGTCCCGCCCCGACGAGGTCGTGTGCACCGACGACGAGGGCCGCCGCCGCACCCGGGCCGAGCTCCTCGACCGGGCCACCCGCCTGGGCCGGCTCCTGCACGCCCGGGGAGTCGGACCCGGCGACCACATCGCCGTGTGCACCGACAACCGGGTCGAGTATGTCGAGACCTACCTGGCCGCCGTGCTGTCGGGCGTGTGGTTCGTCCCCGTCAACCCCCTGCTCACACCCGACGAGGTCGCCCACATCCTCGCCGACAGCGGAGCCCGCCTGGTGCTCGCCGACGAGCCCCACCGTGACCTCGTCACCGAGGCGACCGGCGCCGCGGTGCCGGTCGTCACCTACGGCGACGAACTCGACGCTCTCCTGGCGGCAGCCGACCCCACCCCGTTCGACCCGGCGGACCCGGCCGGGAGCCGTTTCAGCTACACCTCGGGCACGACCGGTCGCCCCAAGGGGGTCAAGCGGGCGATACCGCCCACCGTGGGCGCCATGCTCGATCTCCAGGCCCGGCTCGGCCACCAGGTGGGCTGTGACGGGCGGGGCACCCACCTCGTCACCGGTCCCGCCCATCACGCCGCCCCCGGGGGCTACGCCTTCTTCGACCTGTGCGCCGGCGCCCGCCTCCATCTGATGCGGCGTTTCGACGCCGCCCGCACCCTCGATCTCCTCGAGAGCCTCGAGGTGACCCACGTCCATCTGGTGCCCACCATGATGGTGCGCCTCCTGCGCCTGCCCGAG
>RFFY01000831.1 GCA_003697065.1 Actinomyces sp.
GCCGAGAGCCAGGAGCGCCGCGCCCACACCGAGCTCCTCGACGGCATCGACGCCGTGGTGTGGGAGGCCCACCCCCACCCCGAGGACGGGCTGCGGGTCGAGGGGCGCTGCGAGGTCCTGCTCGGCCGGACCGCCGGCGAGCTCGCCGCCCCCGGGGCCTGGGACGAACTCATCGAGCCCGACACGCGCGAGCGGGTCGTGGAACGCCGGCGCCGCCTGATCACCGCGGGACGCGACCACGAGTCGACCTACCCTGTCCGCACGCCGTCGGGCCGTGTCCGCCACCTCCGCGAGCGGGTACGGGTCGGTGTCGACGCCGACGGCCGACCCGCCACGGCCCGGGCCGTCGTCATCGACGTCACCGAGACCGTCGACGCGGCGGAGCGCCTCCGCCGCCGTGCCCTGCACGACGAACTGACGGGACTGGCCAACCGGGCCCTGCTCACCGAACGGCTCGACCACGCCGTGCAGGGAGCCCGACGGTCCGGGTCGCCGGTGGCCCTCCTCCTGCTCGACCTCGACCAGTTCAAGGAGGTCAACGACAGCCTGGGCCACGACCAGGGCGACCGCCTCCTCGTCGCCGTCGCCCGCCGCCTCCGGGACCACGTCCGCGAGTCCGACACCCTGGCCCGCCTCGGCGGCGACGAGTTCGCCGTCCTGCTCGAGCGGGACGTCACCCCCCGCACCACCCTCCAGGTCGCCGAACGGATCCTGGCCTGCTTCGACCGCCCCTTCGAACTCGACGCCCTCAGCCTCCAGGTGGGAGCCAGCCTGGGCGTGGCCATCCATCCCGAACACGGCACCACCGCCGCCGACCTCCGCCGCCACGCCGACACCGCCATGTACACCGCCAAGCGGCGTGGGGGTGGCCTGGCCGTGTACGACCCGGGCCGCAACCGCTCGAGCAGCCAGCGCCTCTCCCTGTTGTCGGAGCTCCGTCGCGCCATCGACGGCGGGGAGCTCCTCGTCCACTACCAACCGATCGTCACCTTGAGCACCGGCCGCATCGGGGCGGTCGAGGCGCTCCTGCGTTGGCGCCATCCCCGCCACGGTCTCGTGAGCCCCGGAGAGTTCCTGGACGGGGCCGAGGTGGCGGGCATCATCCGTCCCCTCACCCAGTGGGTCCTGGCGCGCGCCCTCGACGATCTCGACCGCTGGCGCCGGGCCGGCCTCGACCTGCGCCTGGCCGTCAACGTGTCGGTGCGCAACCTCTACGAGACCACCTTCGCCGACGATGTCCGCCGCCTCCTCGCCGCCCACGACGTCGACCCGTCGCGCCTGACCCTGGAGCTCACCGAGACCCAGGTCGTCGACGACCTGGCCCGTGCCCACACGGCCCTGACCGGGCTGACGGCTCTCGGCGTCGGCATCGCCATCGACGACTTCGGCACGGGCCACTCCTCACTGACGAACCTCCACGCCCTCGACGTCGACGAGGTGAAGATCGACCGCTCCTTCGTGGCGGCCATGGAGGCCGGCGACGCCACCGCCGAGACCATCGTGCGCTCGATCATCTCCCTGGCCCGCAGCCTGGGCCTCGAGGTGGTGGCCGAGGGGGTCGAGTCGCCCGACACCGTCACCCGCTTGTCCCTGCTCGGCTGCGACCGCGCCCAGGGCTTCTGGTTCGCCCGCCCCCGTCCCGCCGACGATCTCGTCGAGTTCGTCACCGACCACAACCGCGCCCTCGACCGTCCCCGGGGGCCCGCAGGCGAGGGCCACGACGGGGTGGCCCGGGTCGGCCGCGGGGGTGGCGGGGCGACCTTGGAGGAAGGGGGCCGGGTTCCCTAGCGTGCGGCCATGGTCCGCCCCGGCTCCCACAGCGGCGACCGCCCGCCCCTGCGCCCCGTCGATCTCGACGTGCTCCGTACCGGCGTCGACGTCCTCGATCGCGTCGTCGACCGCACCCGTCGCCATCTGGCGGGACACGACGTCGACGAGTGCCAGACCGTCGCCTACGACCTCGCCCACGTGGCCGCCGCCGCCCGCATCGCCCGCCTGCTGGTCGACGACACCGCCGCCGACCCCGGCGACGAGCCCCGCCGCCGCCTCGCCCTGGCCTTCTGCGCCGACGCCGTGGCCGACACCGCCGCCCGTCTCGCCGGACGCCACCGGGACTGGGGGATCGAGCCGGACGCGCTGGCACCGGCGGAGCCGGTCGTGGCCGCCGGGCGCCAGCCCGAGCTGATCGCCTCGCTCCACGACTCCCCCGTCGCCCCCCGCCTCGATCCCGACCTGGCCCTCGTGGCGGAGACCTTCGCCCGCTTCGCCGACGAGCGGATCCGGCCCGTCGCCGGCGACATCCACCGCCACGACACCGACGTGCCCGAGGACATCATCACCGGTCTGGCCGAGCTGGGGGCCTTCGGCTTGTCGATCCCCGCCGAGCACGGCGGCGTCGCCCCCGGCGAGGGACGCGACCAGCTCGCCATGGTGGTCGCCACCGAGGAGCTCTCCCGGGGTTCGCTCGCGGCGGGCGGTTCGCTCATGACGCGTCCGGAGATCCTGACCCGCGCCCTGCTGGCGGGAGGCACCCCCGACCAGCGCGCCCGCTGGCTGCCCCGCATCGCCACCGGCGAGATCATGGTGGCGGTGGCGGTCACCGAGCCCGACCGCGGCTCCGACGTCGCCGGCCTGCGCTTCGCCGCCCGCCCGGCACCCGGAGGTGGCTGGCTGCTCGACGGCACCAAGACCTGGTGCACCTTCGCCGGCCGGGCGGAGGTGCTCATGCTCCTCGCCCGGACCGAACCCGACGTGGCGGGACACCGCGGGCTGAGCCTCTTCGTCGTGCCCAAACCCCGCGACGCCGGCCACGCCTTCGACCACGTGCAGGAAGCCGGCGCGGGCGCCCCCGGCGGGGGACGTCTGCGGGGCCGGGCCATCCCCACCATCGGCTACCGGGGGATGCACAGCTTCGAGGTGTCGTTCGAGAACTGGTGGGTGCCCGACGACGCCCTGGTGGGAGGCGAGGCGGGCCGCGGCCGGGGCTTCCACCTGACCATGGAGGGCTTCGAGAACGGGCGCCTCCAGACCGCCGCCCGGGCACTGGGGGTCATGCGGGCCGCCCACGAGGCCGCCGCCGACTACGCCACCGAGCGGATCGTCTTCGGCCGACCCGTCGCCGACCACGAACTGACCCGGGTGAAGCTGGGCCGCATGGCCATGCTCATCGCCGCCGGGCGGGCCTTCACCCATCACACGGCGGTCCTGATGGGGCGGGGCGAGGGGGCGCTGGAGGCCTCGATGGTCAAGGCCCACGTGTGCCGGGCCGCCGAGTGGGTCACCCGCGAGGCCCTCCAGATCCACGGGGGGATGGGCTACGCCGAGGAGTACGAGGTGTCGCGCCTCTACGTCGACGCCCGGGTCCTGTCGATCTTCGAGGGCGCCGACGAGATCCTGTGCCTGAAGGTGATCAGTCGGCGTCTGCTGGGTCCACGCTGAGGGCGGTACCCGCCCCGTCGGGGGCCGCCCCGGGCGCGGCGGCCCCCACCACCCGGAGTCCGTCGGCGGGTCCGAGTCGCGACGAGATCACCGAGGTCGTGCGCTCCCAGGAGCGTTCGAGGACACGACGACGCTCGGGGTCGAGATCGGGGTCGGCCAGGGCGTCGGCGACGGGCACGATCGTGTAGTCGCGGCGGTCGACCCAGGTCGGCACGTAGCGCACCCCGGTGACCTCGATGGTGCCGGGAGACGTCTCGTCGACGTCGACGAGGACGATCACCCCGTCCTGGGAGGCGGCGACACAGCAGTTGGCGGACTGGTTCGACAAGAAGTTGCCCAGGCCGTACACGACCCACTCGCCGTCGACCCGGTCCACGGGTTGGACCACGTGGGCGTGGTGGCCGACGACGAGGTCGACATCGGGCGAGGGAAGGATCGCCTCGAGCCACTCCTGTTGGGCGGCGGTCGGCTCGTGGCGGTACTCCACCCCCCAGTGGAGGCTGACCACGACCAGATCGGCTCC
>RFFY01000173.1 GCA_003697065.1 Actinomyces sp.
CCAGCGGGGCGAGTCGAGGGGTGCCGGGAGGGCGGCGACGGCCCCCCGGTTCACCCGGATCGAACCCGGCGACAGTCCCGTTCCCGCCGCCGCCCTGACCACCCGGGCGGCGGAGGCGGGCGATGCCACCGCCGCCGCCACCATCCACGGGTCCGGCCCGCCGGGATGGGGCTCGATCGACACGACCGGGGTCGACGGGACCCAGCACCCGTCGGCATCGACCGCCGCCTCGACGACCCGGGTCTGGGACGCCACCACGACCTTGGGGACGAGGCGGGCCCGCACCCAGGGGTCGATGGCTGCGGGGACGGCGGCGAGATCCACCGTCGGGGTCGCCCACACCCGCCGGTCGTAGCGGGCCCGCCGCCGTCCCCAGCGGCACACCCAGGGGTCGATGAGACCGGACGTGACGAGGCGTGGACCCGCTCCGGGGTCGTCCCGGACCGCCGCCCTCAGGCCGTAGAACTGGTCGCGGTGGCCGGCGACGACCCGGGCGACGTCGCCCAGGGTCGGACCTTCGGCGGGGTCGGGCCGGGGCGCAGCGTCGGCCACGGGATCGAGACCGGCCCAGGTCCCGGGATCGGCGAGGCGGACCGCCACAGGCTCGTCCGGCGGCCAGCCCAGGTGGCGCGCCACCGTCGTCTCCCCCACGGCGGCGGGCCCGCCCGGGTGCTGCACGGCGATCGGCACCCAGACGTCGACCGCCGCCGCGAAGAGGCGACACCCGGGGATCCAGGCGGCGACCAGGCGGGCGCGCCGGTGGGTGAGTCGCCGCACGGCCTCCGCCCCCGCCGCCCCCATCACCGAGGTGGGCTGCACCAGGGCCAGTGTGCCGCCCTCGGCCACGGCGTCGAGACAGGCCCGCCAGAACACCACCGCGTCGTCGCTCAGGGCGTCGAGTTCGGGCCAGCGAGCCACCAGGCGCGCTCGCCGCTCCGCGGAGCGGCCGGTGGCCCGGCGCTGGGGTGTGCGGAAGGGCGGGTTGCCCACGATCAGGTCGGGCCGACGGACGAAGCCGGTCTCGGTGAAGTCGCCGACCACCAGGCCCGGGGCCCTGACGGGTCGCCCCGCCCACAGGCCCAGAGCCAGGCGCGTCGTGGCCACGGCGAGGGGATCGGTGTCGGCCCCGACGACCGTCTCGGCCAGGCGGTGCCGTCGCCGGGCGGTGTCGGCCCCGCGACCGACGACCGCGGCGAGGGCGGCGAGCAGGAAGGCACCGCCTCCCACCGCCGGATCGCCGATCACCGGCGTCGCCCGTGCGAGCACGTCGGTGTGGCGCTCGACGAGTTCGAGCACCCTGACGGCGACCTCGGGCGGGGTGTGGTGGATCCCCTCCCCGCGCCGTCGACCCGAGGTGGTCGCCTCCTCGCGGACCAGACCGGGCAACCACGGCCCCCATCGCTCGACGGGGACCGGGGCGAGGTCCGCGGCGTCGGCCCCGTCGACGGGCACCGCCGGACGGGCCCCGGCGGGGAGGGCGGCGAGGAAGGGCGCGGGATCGAGGCCGCGTCGGCGGGCCACGACCACGGTGGCGGCGGCCACGG
>RFFY01000832.1 GCA_003697065.1 Actinomyces sp.
GGGCATCACCGCCCTCGACGCCGTCACCGGGGTCTTCCACGTGACCGGTGACGTCGACTATCTCATCCGCATCGAGGTGGCCGACCTCGACACCTACGACCACATGCTGCGGGTGGACCTACCCGCCGTCGCCGGCGGCGCCCACCTCACCAGCTACGTGGTGACCTCGGTCCTCGCCGACGAGCACCCCTGAGGCCCACCTCAGACCGCACCGGTGCGGTCAGCTGCTGCGGGGCACCTCGGTCCAGGGCACGTCCTTGTCGACGCGGGGTTCGCCGGGCAGGCCCAGGACGCGCTCACCGAGGATGTTGCGCATCACCTCGGAGGTGCCGCCCTCGATCGACTGGGCCCGCATGCGCAGGAAGGTCTTCTGGACCGAGCCTCCCGCCAGGGTCGTCCGCTCGGGTCGGGCCAACTGGTAGCCGCCGGGGAAGAGCATCCCCTCGGCCCCCAGCAGGTCGAGGGCGCACTCGTAGATCGCCTTGTTCAACTCGGCGGTGGCCAGTTTCCCGACCGAGCCCTCGGGACCGGGATTGCCGGCCGTGGCGTTCTGGCGGGCCCGCAGGTTGGTGAGGCGGAGCACCTCGGCCCGGATCCACAGGTCGGTGACCCGGTCGCGGTACACGGCGCGCGAGGCCGGATCGAGGCCGTCGCGGTGCTTGTCCCACACCGACACCAGCTCGGCGATCGGCCCCTGGCCGCGGCCGCGGACCCCACCCCCGAGCGCCACGCGCTCGTTCATCAAGGTGGTGATGGCGACCCGCCAGCCCTCGCCCCGCTCCCCCAGACGCATGCTGTCGGGGACGCGGACGTCGGTGAGGAACACCTCGTTGAACTCGGCCTCGCCGGTGATCTGGTAGAGGGGCCGGACCTCGACGCCCGGGGCGTGCATGTCGAGCACGAAGTAGGTGAGCCCCTTGTGCTTGGGCTGGTCGGGGTCGGTGCGCGCCAGCAGCATCCCGAAGTTCGAGACGTGGGCGAGGGTGGTCCAGACCTTCTGGCCGTTGACGACCCACTCGTCACCGTCGAGCTCGGCCCGGGTGGCAAGGCCGGCCACGTCGGACCCGGCGCCCGGCTCGGAGAAGAGCTGGCACCAGATGTCCTCGCCGGTGAAGATCCGGCGCAGGAAGCGCTCGTGCATCTCCTCGGTCCCGTAGGTCAACACGGTGGGCGCGCCCATACCGATGCCGATGGGGTTGACGGCCAGGTCGTCGTAGTACACCGGCGCCGTCCGCAGGACCTCGTCCACCACGGTCTGGGCCTTGGGGTCGAGGCCGAGGCCACCCTTGCCTTCGGGGAAGTGCACCCAGGCCAGGCCTCGGTCGTACTGGGCGCCGCGGAAGGTCACCCGGTCGACCCGGTCGGGGGGGACCTCGGCGAGGAGGTCACGGGTCCGCTGACGCAGTTCCTCGTCGGTGATGACGGCCATGGCGGTCCTCCGGCTCGGGCGGCGGGTGGGGCGGGCCCCGACCCCGCGGCGACATGAGTGAACGTTCGTTCACATCCTGCCCCACCCGAGGGACCGCAGCCAGTCGCGCCCGCAGGCCCGGTGGGCGCTCCGCCGGTACGCTGCGGCGCCATGAGCATCCTCGGCAACCGTGTCGCCCGGGTCGAAGACCGCCGCTTCCTGACCGTCGGCGGGTCCTACGTCGGCGACCTGCACCAGGCGGGCCAGGTCCACGCCGCCTTCGTCCGCTCGACCCTTCCCCACGCCCGCATCGTCGGCATCGACGTCGACGAGGCCCGGGCCGCCCCCGGGGTGCTCGGCGTGTTCACCGCCGAGGACCTCGATCTGCCCGACGTCACCCCCGACGCCATGTTGAACCAGGCCATGACCTGGCCCCCCCTGGCCCGTGACGTCGTGCGCTTCGTCGGTCAGGCCGTCGTGGCGATCGTCGCCGAGACCCCCGCCCTGGCCGTCGACGCCGCCGAGCTCGTCGTCGTCGACTACGACCCCCTCGATCCCGTCCCGACCCCCCGGGCCGGCCTCGAGGCCC
>RFFY01000016.1 GCA_003697065.1 Actinomyces sp.
CACGGCATGGTCACGAGGTAGCGATGCGCCATCGCCTGATCATCCTGGTCGTCATCCTGGTCGTCGCCGCGGGTCTCGCCGTGGCGGCGGCCGCCGCCGGGTACCGCTACGGCACCCGCGAGCGCGACACCGACGCCCAGGTGCTCGCCCAGCCCGTCCTGGCACCGGTCGAGCGTCGGACGGTGGTCTCGTCGGTGACCGTCGCCGCCGTCGTGGAGTCCGGGACCGCCGCCACGGTCGCCCTGCCGGGAGCATCGCTGGACCGGCGGGTCGTCACCGGGGCGTTCCCCGCGGCGGGCGACCTGGTCCACCCGGGAGGCGTGCTGGCCGAGATCGACGACCGTCCTGTCATCGTGATCCCCGGTACCACGCCGTTGTACCGGGAGCTGACCACGGGCGATCGGGGCCCTGACGTCGCCCGCCTCCAGGCCTCCCTGGCGGCGTTGGGGTACGCCCTCGAGGTCGACGGTCGCTTCGGGGGCCGGACGGCCGAGGCCGTGCGGCGCCTCTACGCCGACCGAGGTCACGAGGCGCCCACCGGCTCCGGCGGTGACGGCGGCGCCGAGGGGGAGGGCGATCCGGGCGGGCGCAGTGGCGCCACCGCACCGGCCGCCCGCCCCGACGAACTCCTCGTCACCGGCGACGATCCCCTCCTCGTCGTCGAGAGCTCCCGCGGCGACCCGGGGGCGGGACTCGAGCCCCTGGTGCGGGTCGCCGGCCCCGAGCTCGTGGCCCGCTCGTCCCCGCTCGACCCGGCGGCCGGCGATGCCCTGGCGACAGCGGCCGCGGTCGTCGTCACCCGGCCGGGCGAACCCGACTCGGCGGTGCGGGTGACGGGCCTCGAGCGGGTATCCGCCGACGACGGGGTCCACCTTCTCGCCCGCTTCCCCTTCGAGCCGGGCGGCCCCTGGATCGGCGAGTCGGTCGCCCTCGAGGCCGAGCTGTACCGCTCACCCGGGCCGGTGCTGGTGGTACCGGCGGTGGCGGTCGTCCCCGCCGGCGACTCCGGCACGGCCGTGCGGGTCTGGCGCCAGGGTGTCATCACGGTCGTCCCGGTCCAGGTGGGGCCGACGGTGGACGGCGTCGTCGTCATCGAGGAGGCCGACGACCTCGCCGAAGGTGACCAGGTGGTCGTGGGGTGACCCCGCGGGTGAGCGCCGGCGACACGACCCCGCTGGTGCGCCTCGACGGCGTCACCCGCATCTACGGCGACGGACCCACAGCCACGGTCGCCCTGCGTGACGTCGATCTGACCGTCGAGCGCGGCGAGATGCTCGCCGTGGTGGGCCCCTCCGGATCCGGCAAGAGCACCCTTCTCAACGTCATCGGGCTTCTCGACGCCCCGAGCGTGGGCGCCGTGTGGTTCGGGGGCAGGTCCATCCCGGCCCTGGGCGAGGTCGAGATCGACCGGCTCCGCTCCCGGGCCATCGGGTTCGTCTTCCAGGACGCCCGCTTGATCCCCCACCTCGATGTCGGGGAGAACATCGCCGTCGCCGCCGCCTACCAGCGCATCGCCCGCCGCGAGCGTCCGGCCCTCGTCACCCGCCTGATCGAGCAGGTCGGGTTGGGGCGCCGCGCCCGGGGTCGCCCCGACGAGCTGTCCGGCGGCGAACGCCAGCGGGTGGCGATCGCGCGGGCTCTGGTCGGAGAGCCCGATCTCGTCGTCTGTGACGAGCCCACGGGCAACCTCGACGAAGCGACGAGCCGGGAGGTCCTCGAGGTGCTGAGCCAGCTGAACACCCGGGGAAAGACCGTGATCATCGCCACCCACGACCCCCTGGTGTCGGGTTACTGCCGGCGCCGCATCCGCCTCGTCGACGGGAGGATCGATGGGGCGGCGTGACCCTCGCCGCTCGTCGCGCCGGAACCTGGGCGCCGTCGACCTGGTGGATCAGGCTGCTGCGGGGCTCGTCCACCGACCCCGACGCACGGCCCTGGCCGGTGCTTCGATCGCCGTGGGCGTGGCCGTCGTCGTGGCCGTGATGCAGATGGCGGCGGGGGCGCGCGCCCAGCTGGCCGTGCTGCTCGACCGGATCGAGACGACCGTGGTCGAGGTGACCGATGCCGGTGTGGACGGCCACGTGATCCCTGCCGACGACACCCGGCTTCGCCGGGTCCCGGGGGTCACGGCCGCCGGTTGGTTCGCGAGGACGGGCGCCCCGCTGAGCGGCCCAGCGGACGCGGCAGAGGTGTCCGTCATCGCCGTGAGCCCGGGCGTCTTCGATGCCGTCGACGCCGTGGTCACCCGGGGACGCCCGCTGGTCGAGGGTGACGCCGGCCGGGCCGTCGCCGTGGTGGGCGCGGCGGCCGCCGACCGGCTCGGCATCCGGTCCCTGTCGGCGGGCGTCGTGGTCGAGATCGGCGGGCACGAGTTCACCCTCGTCGGTCGGCTCGGTTCGGTGCGCCTCCACCCCGAGCTGCTCGACGCCTTCCTCGTTCCCGCCGGGACCGCCACCACCGTGTTCCCCGCCCTGGAGGAGTCGCTCGCCACGGTCGTGCTGCGGACCCTCCCGGGCACCGCCGACGCGGTCGCGTCGCGGGCGGCACTGGCACTGGCCCCCCAGGCGCCCGGCCAGCTGGCGGTGCGGGTCGATCCGGCCCCCGTCCGGCTGCGACGTGCCTTCGAGGACCAGTACCGCTCGACCCTGCTCCTGCTCGGCGCGGCCGTGGTCGCCGTCGGGGCCCTCGGCGTCGGTCTCGTCACGTCGGCCGCGGTCGACGAGCGCCGCCAGGAGATCGCGGTCCGGCGCTCCCTCGGTGCCACCCGCGCCGACATCCGCGACCAGTTCGTCCTCGAAGCGGTGCTGCTCGGCCTGGTGGCGGCGGCCGCCGGTGTCGGGTTCGGGATGACGGCGGCGGTGGCGGCGGTGGTGGGGCGGGGATGGCCGTGGCGGCTCGGAGCCCCGTGGGGGTTGGCCGCGGTCGCCGGTGTCGCCGTGCTCCTCGCCGGGGTCGCCGCCTGGCTCCCGGCGCGCTCGGCGGCCCGGCGCGCGCCGGGAATCCGCTCCACCTGAGAGCCGGGCGCTTCGTCGCCGGCCCGGCGCTCAGTAGCCGGCGTCGACGTCGACGAGGCCGAGGAGTGGCTCGCCCGCTACGAAACGCTCGACGTTCTCGCGCACCCGGCGGGCGATGAGGGGCAGGCCCATCTCGGGGGTGTTGCCCACGTGGGGGGTGATGAGGCAGCGGGGATGACCCCACAGGGGCGAGTCGTCGGGCAGGGGTTCGGGATCGGTGACGTCGAGGGCGGCCCCGCCGATGAGCCCCTCGTCGAGGGCGGCGACGAGGTCGGCGGTCACCACGTGGGCCCCGCGTCCCACGTTGACCAGCCAGGCGTGATCGGCCATGGCCTCGAGCACCCCCCGGTCGATGATCCCGGTCGTCTCGGGGGTGAGGGCGCAGGCGACCACCACCACGTCGGCGCCGGCCACGGCCTCGTGGAGCCGGTCGGTCGTGACGACGCGGTCGACGCCGGGGAAGGGGACGTCGAGGCGCCGTACGACGGTGACGGTGACCTGCCAGGGTTCGAGGAGGCGGACCAGCTCGCTGGTGATGCCGCCGGCACCGATCACGGTGACCCGGGCGCCGAGCAGATTGCGTCCGGTCTGGGCGCTCCAGGTGCGTTCACGGGCGTAGCGGTGCAGATCGCGCAGACCGGCGAGCGAGAGGGCCACCACGTGTTCGGCGACGGGCGCCGCGTACACGCCCTTGCCGCAGGTCCACACGTGCTCGTGGTCGAGGTGGTCGACGAAGGGTTCGATGCCGGCGTAGGGGAGCTGGATCCAGCGCACCCCGGGGGCCCGGGCGATCACGGCGGGGAAGGCGTCGACGTTGGCCGGGTCGGCCCACACCAGGGCCTCGGCGGTCTCCGGCTCGGCCAGTTCGCCCCCGCCGGCCCGCACCGCCTCGACGAAGGCGTCGCGCATGACGGGTCGGGTCCGGGGCTCGACGGCGACGCGGCGGCCCTGCACGGTCGGCGCCATCAGGCCAGCCCGAACTGGCGGTCGCCGGCGTCGCCGAGACCGGGGACGATGAAGGCCTTGTCGTCGAGATGCTCGTCGATGGAGGCGGTGACGACCCGGTCGGCGGTGCGCGACTCGCGCAGGGTGTTGAGCCCCTCGGGGGCGGCGAGGACGCACACGACCGTGATGCGCCCGGCCCGCGCCTCGCGCAACAGGGAGCAGGTGTGCACACACGAGCCACCCGTGGCGAGCATGGGGTCGAGCACCATCACGTCGCGTTCGCCGAGGTCCTCGGGCACCGTGTTGACGTAGGCGTGGGGCAGGAAGGTCTCCTCGTCACGGCGCAGGCCGACGAAACCGGTGCGGGCGTCGGGCAGGATCTCGAGGGCGGCGTCGAGCATGCCGAGGCCCGCCCGCATGACCGGCACCAGCAGGGGCACGTCGGCCAGGCTGACCCCGACGGTGGGCGCCAGGGGCGTGTCGATGTCGATCGGGGTGATGGCCTGATCACGGGTGGCCTCGTAGACGAGGAAGGCGCTGATCTCGCGCAGGAGGCGGCGGAAGTCCGGCCGTTCGGTGCGCCGGTCGCGCAGACGGGTCAGCCTCTCGGCCACCAGGGGATGTTCGATCACCTCGACGTGCATGCCCCCGAGCTTGCCACGTGGGGCCGGTGGCGTCGTCAGTGCGGGTCGGCGTCGGCCCGGTAGCCGAGCCGCTCGGAGATGGTCGCCGCCGCCTCGCGCACCAGGCGTCCGACCCGCGGGAGCTTCTCGACGGTGAGGCGTGGTGAGGGCCCGGCCACCGACACCGCCGCCACCGGGACCCCCCGGTGGTCGAACACCGGGGCGCCGACGGAGTTCACCCCGATCTCGGATTCCTCCAGGGAGATGACGTAGCCGCGCTCGCGGCCCTTGGCCAAGGCGTCCAGCAGGGCCGAACGCGAGGTGATGGTGCGGGGGGTCATGCGGGGCAGGCCCAGGGCGAGGACCTGCTCGACCAGTTCGTCGGGCGAGACCGACAAGATGGCCTTGCCCGAGGAGGTGCAGTGGGCCCAGTTGCGGGTACCGACCCGGTTGAACAGGCGCAGGGTGGCCTGGGACTCGAAGCGGTCGAGGTAGACGACCTCGTTGCCGTCGAGGCGGGCGAGGTGGACCGTCTCGTTGGTCCTGTTGCGCAGGGCCTCGAGCACGGGATGGGCGACGTCGCGGATCTCGATCCCGTGGATCATGCGCGAGCCCAGCTCCCACAAGGTGATGCCCAGGCGGTACTGGCCCCCGGGGAGGCGCTCGAGGAAGCCCTCGGCCGCCAGGGTGGCGAGGAGGCGGTGGGCCGACGACTTGGCGATGCCCAGGCGCCGGGCAGCCTCACTGGCGCCGATCACGCGGGTGTCGTAGGAGAAGCTCTTGAGGAGGCGCAGGGCGTTGGTGACCGAGGCGAGGGCGTCGCCGGAGCCCGACGAGGAGCGGGACCCGCGGGGGGCGGCCACGGTCACCTCACCGACCTCACGTGACCCGGTTCGTCTCGATGGGGGGTCGTTCGGGCACGGGGGGCTCGCCGATGGGCCAGCCCAGGTACACCACCCCGACCAGCTCGGTGTCGGCGGGGAAGCCGCACACCGCGAGGGCCCGGGGCCGCGGGCACACCGGGGGCGACGCCCAGAACGAGGCCAGACCGGCGGCGCGGGCCCCCAACAGGAGGTTCTCGATGCCGGCGGCCACGGCGTAGCGGTTCTCGGCGTCGAGCAGCTCGTTGTCGTGGGGGGCGGCACCGACGACCAGCACGAGCGGGGCCCGCAGGTACTTGGTGCGGTTCTTCACCACCTTGGGATCGTCGGCGGGTCGCCCCGACGCCTCGAGGTCGGCGGCGAAGGCCTCCCCGAGGCGGGCGCGTCCCTCGCCGGTGACGACCGCCACCCGCCACGGCCAGGTGCGCTTGTGGTTCGGCGCCCAACGGATGAGCTCGACGAGCCGGTCGACCAGCTCGTCGGGTACGGGGCGGTCGGGGTCGCACAACAGGGAGGTGCGGCGGCTCGTCACCAGGGCCTCGACCTGGTCGAGCGAGGGCAGGCTCGGGGCGAGGGTCTCGGTCATGGGCGCAGACGGTACTCGTCGTGTCCCCGGAACCACGAGGGGCGCCGGTTGGTGGGGACCTCGATCTCGACGCCGCGGCCCCGGTAGGTGACGACTGCCCGGTCCCGCTCGCGGAAGAGGCGGATGCGCACGTCCTCGATGTTGTAGGGCTCGCCGGGGTCGTGGCCGACGGCGTGGGTGGCCACGGCCCGGATGGGGCCCGAGTGGGTGCACACGAACACCCGCTGGCCCTCGGGGCCCTCGGCGGCGATGCGTTGCATCCCCGCCCAGAAGCGGCGCACCACCAGGGCGGCGGGCTCGATGTGTTGCATGGGGTGGTTCAGCCAGTGGGTGATGGGGTCGCCGCCGGCGGCCTCGACCTTCCAGAAGCGGTCGATCTCGACCATCCAGCCCGGCCGCTCGCCGGCGCCGCTCTCGTCGTGGCGGTCGAGGACGGTGGCGAAGCGGGAGAAGGCGGCGGTGACGTCCATCTCGTCGCCGTCGCAGTCGACCTGGAAGTTGTCGAAGGCGGGGTCGGCGACGGGTTCGCACACGGTGGCGTCGGTGATGCCGTAGCGGGCCATGGCCTGCAGGAGACCCTCGTGGAGCCCCACGGCCGTCTCCCGGGCCCGGGGGGTGGGGGCGTGGAGGATGCGCACGGTCTGTCCGTCGCGGACGCCCTTGGCGAGGTCCTGGCCCTTGCGGTGGGCCTGCCAGCGTCCCGTGTCGGTCAAGGCGGCGTCGGTGACGTACCCCTGGGTCTGGCCGTGGCGGATGAGGCGGAACTCGGTCGAGCCGACGAGGCGGCGCCGGATGGGCTCGGGAAAGTCGAGCTCGCGAGGCGAGGTGGTCTCGAAGGCGAACGCCTCGCTACGCCCCGGTGGCGCCTCGTCGGTGACCTGATCGAAGCGGGCCCGCTCGGCAGCCCGCCGGCGGGCCCGCAGGAGGTAGGGCGGGTGGTTGCCGTCGCCGTAGTCGACGCTGTCCGTATCGGCCTCCCGGCGCTGGAGGTAGCGCATGAGGTAGGCGGGGGCGTCGTCACGCGAGGTGGGGAGGCGGGGCGTGGTCATGGGCGTCAGGAGTGGATGCGGACGAAGGAGTCGACGACGCGGTTCTCGTAGTAGAAGAGAGCCTTGCCGAGCTGATCCTCGGTCCAGGTGATGACCTCGTGGTCGACGTCGACGTAGTAGCCGCCGGCGAAGACCTCGTTGCGGTTGCCGACGGGGTCGAAGAAGTAGATGGTGTGGCCCCGGGTGATGCCGTGGCGGGTGGGGCCGATGTCGATGTTCACGCCGTTGAGGCGCAGGATGTCGGCGGCCCGGCCGATGTCGGCCCAGCTGTCGAGGGCGAAGGCGAAGTGGTGCAGACCGCCGTCGGTCCCCCGGGTGAAGGCGACGTCGTGGGGTCGGCGGGAGCGCTCGAGGAACACGAGGAGCTGGTGGCCCTCGTTGGAGATGAGCTGCTCGGTGACCCGGAAGTCGAGGACCTCCTGCATGAAGCGGCCGGCGTCGGGGACGTTCTCGGCCAGCAGGAGGCAGTGGTCGAGGCGGGGCGGGGCGATGCCGACGAGGTCGATGGGCAGGGGTGGCGGGTTGAACGAGGGCAGGCCGTTGCCGACCCGCTCCATGTGGCGGTACAGCTCCATCTGGTGACCGCTGGGCGTCTCGAAGCGGATGGCCTCGCCCTGGCCCAGCTCGTGTCCGGCCGGTAGGCGCTCGACGATGCAGCCGGCCTTCTCGAGGCGGGTCTCGTAGTGCTCGAGGTCGGCCTCGTCGGTGACCTTCCACGCCACGTGCTCGATCCCGTAGCGGGGGGCGTAGGTCAACATGACCGAGTGGTGGTCGTGCTCGTCCCAGCCTTTGAGGTAGACGTGGTCGCCGGCCCGGGCGACCTCGCGCAGGCCGAGAACCTCGGTGTAGTAGGCGGCGCACAGTTCCAAGTCGGGGACCCGGACCTCGACGTGGCCCAGTCTCAGGATGCCCATGTCGTGCCTCTGGCTTTCTCTCGGTGCTCTCGGACGGTGGTCGCTCGGTGTTCGCGTGTGGCGAACGCGGATGGTCAGCGGAACAGGCCCCGGCGCGGCGGCGGTGTGGTGACGCGGGCACCGTCGAGCTCGCCGATGGGGGTGATGCACAAGCGGGTCTCGGTCCCGTCGACGTCGGATTCGCACTTGCCGCAGATGCCCTCCTGGCACCCACGGCGGGGCCGCTCGTGGCCCGCCAGTTCCCGCAGGGCCTTGAGGGCGGCCATGGTGGGGTCGGCGGTGATGGCGTAGACGATCTCGTCGACGGTGACGGTGACCGTCACGGGGGGTTCGCCGGTGCCGGGGAACCCCCCGAGGTCGCGGACCTGTTCGGTGGGCATGCAGGGACCGTACGACGGGCCCACGGGCGCGGTCCACGGGTCCGTTCGGCTCTGGCGAACGCACTCCTTCCCTTCGGAAGCGGCGAGGTGGCAGTGTGCACCCGACGACGTGGCGCGGGTCGCGGCCCGGTCCGTTGCGCCCCCACCGATCGACACCCGCCCGATGCGGCCCACCGGCCGCCGACACGAGGAGAAGCGCACCGCATGGGATTCGACGGCGAAGCCTGGGTCGAGGAGATGCGCCAGGAGCTCAAGGACTCCGGCCGCACCCTCGACAAGGCCATCTGGGTCGAGAAGGTGGCGGCAGGCGAGGCCACGCCCCAGGAGCTCGTGGGCTGGGCCCGTCAGCACTACTGGGGCGTCACCTACCACACCCGGCGCTTCCTGTCGGTGTGGGTGGGGCGGATCCCCTACGAGATGACCGAGGAGGTCATCGAGAACATCGGTGAGGAGGTGCTCGGCATCCAGTCCAAGTCGGGCCACGGGCACCTGCACTGGCTCTTCCATTTCACCCGGGCCCTCGGCGCCCCCGACGAGGTCATCACCGAGGCCACCCCCAACGTCGACGCCGTCGCCTCCGAGAGCTTCCTGTACAACCTCGCCCACCAGCGCCCCTGGTACGAATTCCAGTTCGGCGCCGCCCTCGGCATCGAGAACCAGATCCCCGACGCCTACAAGAAGGCCGTCGCCGGCTTCAAGGAGCACTACGCCGACATCCTCCAGCCCGACGACTACGCCTTCCACACCATCCACATCTTCGCCGACGAGGAGCACGGCGGGGGCGTGGGCGAGTTCGCCGAGCGCTACCTCGACACCGACGAGAAGCGGCGCTCGGCCCGGGCCGCCTACTTCGCGGGTGCCGAGTTGACCCGGCGCTGCTGGGACGCCTTCGAGGGCGCCACCTGGTGATCCGCCGAGCGAGAGGGGGACCGAGATGCCGGTGATCTTCTTCGACGAGTACCGACCCGACCACGACCCGATCGTGGGTGGGAAGTGCTCGAGCCTGGGTGCGATGACCACCGCCGGTCTCCCCGTGCCCGACGGCTTCGCCGTCACAACCGAGGGCTTCCTGCACTCGATCAACCACCACGGCATCTACACCCACATCCTCGAGCGCCTCGAGGGTCTCGACCACCGCGACCTCGAGGCGGTGAGCGCCGCCGGCGCCGAGATCCGCTCGGCCATCGTCGAGGCCGGCCCCGCCCCCGAGGTGGCCGACGCCATCCGCTGCGCCTACACCCGCTTGTGCGAGCGCAGCGGCGACCAGGTGAGGGTGGCGGTGCGCTCCAGCGCCAACGCCGAGGACCAGCCCGACGCCAGCTTCGCCGGTCAGCAGGACACCTACCTGTGGGTCGGCGGCGATGACGTGGTGGCCAAGGTCGTCGACTGCTGGGCCAGTCTCTTCACCGACCGGGCCATCGTCTACCGGGCCGAGCACGGCTACCCCCACAGCCAGGCCGCCATCTGCGTGGGGGTGCAGAAGATGGTCGAGCCCGTCGCCGCCGGGGTGGCGTTCACCCTCAACCCCACCAACGGGGACCGGTCCAAGGTCGTGATCGACTCGGCGTGGGGCCTGGGCGAGAGCGTGGTCTCGGGCTCGGTCACCCCCGACAACTTCGTCGTCGACAAGGTCATCTTCGAGATCGTGAAGAAGACGATCTCGCCCAAGGAGATCGAGGTGGTCCCCGCCGCCGACGGGGTGGAGCACCGCCCCTTGGACCCCGAACGGTCCACCGCCCCCAGCCTGACCGACGATCAGGTCCGCGCCGTGGCCCGCATGGCCCGGGCCGTCGAGAAGCACTTCGGGCGCCCCCAGGACGTCGAGTGGGCCCTCGACCCCCACACCGCCGACGGTGAGCCCGCCGTGGTCCTGCTCCAGAGCCGACCCGAGACGGTCTGGAGCAACAAGCCCCGCCCCACCGTCAGCCAGGGCGTCCACTCGGCGATGGACGGCATCGTCAGCACCCTGTTGAACCCGGTCCGCGTCAAGCCCGAGACCTGACCGGGCGTCCCGTTCCCGCACACCCAGCACCACACACACCGACCCGAGGGGGAAACCATGAGCGAACTCCGCTTCCCGAGCCCGTTCGACATCGAGACGCCACCGGGCGCCGAGGGCTGGGAGAGCCTCTACAGCTACTCCCTGCCCTTCAGCGAGGACCGGCGCGAGTACGAGGACTCGATGTTCTGGTTCCGTGACCAGATCCACTGGGCCGACGTGCTCACGCCCTTCGACTCGACCTTCCTGCAGTACGCCCTGTCGTCACTGGGCCAGTACAACAGCCGTCACTACATCGTCCCGCCCGCCCTCGGTGTCGACTACCGGATCCTCAACGGCTACGCCTACCTGTCGCCGGTTCCGGTCGCCGACGAGTCGACCATCCCCGAGCGGGTCCAGCACTTCACCGAGCGGGCCGGCTTCTACTACGGCAACTGGGACGACCTCGAGCACAAGTGGATCGACAAGGCCCGCGACTGCGTGGCCCGCCTCGAGGCCATCGAGTTCCCCGCCCTGCCCGACATGGTCGACATGGAGGTCGTGACCTCGGCCCGGGGCAAGAGCCACCTCTACGACCTGCTCCACGCCTACCACGAGCTCATCGACCTGGCTCTCGAGCTGTGGCAGTACCACTTCGAGTTCCTCAACCTCGGGTACGCCGCCTATCTCGACTACTTCATGTTCACCAAGACGGTCTTCCCCGACATCCCCGACCTGTCCATCGCCAAGATGGTGGCGGGCATCGAGGTCGACCTCTTCCGGCCCGACCAGGAGCTGCGCAAGCTGGCCCGGCTGGCGGTCGAGAAGGGCCTGGGCGACGCCCTGTGCGAGGGCAGTGTCGACGAGGCCCTGGCCAAGGTGCGCGACATGCCCGGCGGTGACGAGTGGCTGGCCGCCTACGAGGCCGCCAAGTACCCCTGGTTCAACTACTCGAACGGCTCGGGCTTCTACCACACCGACGCCGTGTGGGCCGAGCGTCTCGACATCCCCTTCTCGTTCATGCGGGGCTACATCCGCAAACTCCAGGCGGGCGAGGAGATCGAACAGCCCACCGAGGCCGTGATCGCCGAGCGCGACCGCATCACCGCCGAGTACATGGACCTGCTCGACGGCGACGACCGGACCAACTTCGAACAGAAGCTGGGCCTGGCCCGCACCGTGTTCCACTACGTCGAGAACCACAACTTCTACGTCGAGCACTGGGGCCACAGCGTGTTCTGGCGCAAGATGCGCGAGCTGTCGAACGTGTTCGTCAAGGAGGGCTTCTGGTCCGACGTCGACGACATCTTCTACCTGCGGCGTGAGGAGATCCCCGACGCCCTGTGGGACATGGCCGGCAACTGGGCCACGGGCGTCGAGCCCCGCGGTCCCCACTACTGGCCGGCGGAGATCCAGCGGCGCAAGCAGATCCTCGACGCCTGCCGGGCCTGGACCCCGCCCCCCGCTCTGGGCGAACCGCCCGAGGTCATCAGCGAGCCCTTCACCGTCATGTTGTGGGGCATCACCTCGGACTCGGTGCAGAAGTGGCTCGGTGGCATGGCCGACACCGACGGCCTCTCCGGCTTCGCCGCCTCGCCCGGTGTCGTCGAGGGCGTGGCCCGGGTGCTCGCCTCCGCCGAGCAGGTGGGCGAGATCCAGGATGGCGAGATCCTCGTCGCCCCGCTCACGGCGCCGAGCTGGGCCCCGGTGTTCCGCCGCATCGCCGGCACCGTCACCGACTCGGGCGGCATGATGAGCCACGCCGCCATCGTGTGCCGCGAGTACGGTCTGCCCGCGGTCACCGGGACCGCCTACGCCACCCAGATGATCCAGACGGGACAGCGCATCCGGGTCGACGGCGACAACGGCACCGTCACCATCCTCGACTGAGCCCGACGCGGCACACGATCCCGAACCCCCGGGGCTGTCGGGGCCGGCATCGGCCGGCCCCGACGAGCCCGTCCGGGTGACCGACACGGAGACGACATGCTCGACGAGGCGACCCGCCGCGACATCGCCGATCGACTGTGGGAGGCGGGCCGGACCCGCGACCCCATCGAGCCGATCAGCGAGACCCATCCCGACGCCGAGGTCACCGACGCCTACGAGATCCAGCTGCTCAACGTCCGGCGCCGTGTCGACGAGGGTGCCCGCATCCGTGGGCACAAGGTCGGGATCTCGGCCAAGGCCGTCCAACGCATGCTCGGGGTCCACGAACCCGACTACGGCCACCTCTTCGACGACATGTTCGTCTTCGAGGGTGACACCGTCGACACGGGAACGCTCATCCAGCCCCGGGCCGAGATCGAGACCGCCTTCGTGCTCGGGGCGCCCCTGGCCGGACCGGGGGTGACGGTCGCCGACGTGCTGCGCGCCACCGAGTACCTCGTGCCGTCGATCGAGATCGTCGACAGCCGGGTGGCCGACTGGCGCATCACCATCGTGGACACCATCGCCGACAACGCCTCGTGCGGCCTGCTCGTGCTGGGCGGCCGGGCCACACCGATCAGCGAGGTCGACCCCGCCCTCATCGGTGCCACCTTGAGCGTCGACGGCCAGATCGTCGAGACCGGCGCCTCCGGCGCCGTGCTGGGCAACCCGGCCACCGCCGTGGCCTGGCTCGCCAACAAGGTCGCCGACTTCGGGGTCACCCTCGATGCCGGCGACGTCGTGTTGCCCGGAGCCTGCACCGCCATGGTCGACGTCCGGGCCGGCAACACCGTCCGGGCCGACTTCGACGGCCTGGGCCATGTCTCGGTGACCTTCACCTGACCCACCCGATCCGCCAAGAGCCCTGATCCCCCGACAGACCCGATCTCCCGACGACCCTGATCCCCCGACAAACCCGATCTCCCGACAGACCCGATCTCCCGACAGACCCGATCTCCCGACAGACCCGATCTCCCGACGACAAGGACCGACCCTTCCATGAGCCCCACCGCCACCGCCGCCATCGTCGGCCCCGGCAACATCGGGACCGACCTCATGTACAAGCTCCTGCGGGCGCCCCACATCGAACCCCGCTACATGGTCGGCGTCGACCCCGAATCGGCGGGCCTGGCCCGGGCCCGTGAGCACGGGCTCGAGGCCTCCGCCGAGGGGGTCGACTGGCTCCTGTCGCGCCCCGAGCTACCCGACATCGTCTTCGAGGCGACCAGTGCCTACGTCCACGTCCGCAACGCGCCCCGCTACCGCGAGGCGGGGATCCGCGCCGTCGACCTGACCCCGGCGGCCCGTGGCCCCTACGTGATCCCGCCGGTCAACCTCGAGGCCCATCTCGACGAGATGAACGTCAACATGGTCACCTGCGGCGGCCAGGCCACCATCCCCATCGTGTACGCCGTGTCGCGGGTGGTGCCGGTCGACTACGCCGAGATCGTGGCCACGGTCGCCTCGGCGTCGGCGGGGCCCGGAACGCGGGCCAACATCGACGAGTTCACGCGCACAACCGCCGCCGCCGTCGAGGCCCTGGGCGGCGCCCAACGGGGCAAGGCGATCATCATCTTGAACCCGGCCGAGCCTCCCCTCATCATGCGCGACACCATCTTCTGCTCCCTGCCGGCCGGTACCGACCCCGACAAGGTGGCGGCGTCGATCCACGACATGGTGGCCGAGGTCCAGACCTACGTGCCCGGCTACCGCCTGCGGGCCGAGCCCCAGTTCGACCTCGACGACGAGGGTGCCGGGCGGGTCGCCACCTTCATCGAGGTCGAGGGTGCCGGCGACTTCCTCCCGCCCTACTCGGGCAACCTCGACATCATGACCGCCGCCGCCGCCAAGGTCGGCGACGAGATCGCCCGCCGTCTCACCGCCGAGGACCGATGACCATGCCCTACTCCGACGAGCTCGACATCCGCATCACCGACACCAGCCTGCGCGACGGCTCCCACGCCAAGCGCCACCGCTTCACGGTCGACGACGTGAAGGCCATCGTGTCGGCCCTGGACGCCGCCGGGATGCCCGTCATCGAGGTCACCCACGGCGACGGCCTGGGCGGCTCGTCCTACAACTACGGCTTCTCGCTCACCGACGAGCGCGAACTCATGGCCGCCGCCGTCGAGACCGCCCGCCAGGCGAAGATCTGCGCCCTCATGCTCCCCGGGGTGGGCACCAAGGACGACATCAAGGCCTGCGCCGACCTCGGGGTGTCGATCATCCGCATCGCCACCCACTGCACCGAAGCCGACATCGCCATCCAGCACTTCGGTCTGGCCCGTGAGCTCGGCCTCGAGACCGTCGGGTTCCTGATGATGGCCCACACCCAGCCCCCCGAGGTGCTCGCCCGCCAGGCCCGCATCATGGTCGACGCCGGCTGCCAGTGCCCCTACGTCGTCGACTCGGCGGGCGCCATGATCCTCGACGACGTCTCCGCCCGCGTCGAGGCCGTCCTCGCCGAGGTGGGCGACGAGGCCCAGGTGGGCTTCCACGGCCACGAGAACCTGGGCCTGTCGGTGGCCAACTCCCTGTTCGCCGTGCAGGCGGGTGCCACCCAGATCGACGGCTCGACCCGGGCCTTCGGCGCCGGTGCCGGCAACACCCCCCTCGAGGTGTTCGCGGCGGTGGCCGAGCGCCGGGGCATCCGCACCGGCCTCGACGTACTGGCCCTCATCGACGCCGCCGAGGACGTGGTGCGCCCGATCATGGACGGCGAGTGCGTGAAGGACCGCCTCGCCGTCGTGATGGGCTACGCCGGGGTGTACTCGAGCTTCCTCAAGCACGCCTACCGGGCCGCCGAGCGCTACGGGGTGTCGGGGGCCGAGATCCTCCTGGAGTGCGGCCGCCAGAAGTTGGTCGGCGGCCAGGAGGACCAGATCATCCAGATCGCGGCCGAGTTGGCGGCCCGGCAGGGGGCGGCGGCGTGACCAGCCCCACCGTCGTCGCCTGCGCCGACCGGCTCGAGCACGCCGTTCGCGACCGCACCCCCATCGAGAAGCTGACGGCCTCCTTCCCCGACCTCGACGTCGAGATGGCCTACCAGGTCCAAGCCGAGGTCGCCCGCCGCCGCGAGGCGGCCGGTGACCCCGTGGTGGCGGCCAAGCTGGGGCTCACCTCGCGGGCCAAGCAGGCCCAGATGAACGTCGACGAGCCCGTCTACGGGGTGCTGCACGCCAGCGCCATCCACCCGGTGGGCGAGCCCATCGGTGTGTCGGACTTCATCTTCCCCCGGGTCGAACCCGAGATCGTGTTCCGCCTCGGCGACGATCTCGCCGGGCCCGGTGTGAGTGCCGCCGACGTGATCGCCGCCACCGACTCGGTGTCGTGCGGGCTCGAGATCCTCGACTCGCGCTTCACCGACTACGACTTCACCGCCGCCGACGTGATCGCCGACAACACCTCGGCGGCTCGCGTCATGGTCGGGCCCGTCATGGCCGATCCCCGCGACCTCGACCTGGCCCTCGTCGGCCTGCTCCTCGAGGTCGACGGCGAGCAGGTCGCCACCGCCGCCGGTGCCGCGACCATGGGCCATCCCGCCCACGCCGTGGCCATCTACGTCAACTTCCTCGCCCGGCGGGGGGCCCATCTGGCCGCCGGCCAGCTCGTGTTCTCCGGCGGCCTGACCAAGGCCGTGCCCCTGGCGGCGGGCTCCCACGTGACCGCCACCTTCGCCCACCTCGGCTCTCTCACCGTCACCGGGGTGTGAGCCGACCCCGACCGAGGAGGACACCGTGCCGTTGATCCAGATCTCCATGGCGTCGGGTCGCACCCCCGACCAGAAGAAGGCCCTGCTGGCGGCCATCACCGACGCCACCCACCGGGCGATCGGCGCCCCCGTGGAGTCCATCCGGGTGTGGATCCACGAGTTCGACCCGACCGAGTACATGGCCGGCGGCGAACTCCTCGCCGACCGCCGCGCCCGCCGGGCCGCCGCCGACACCAGCGACGCACCCGCAGGAGGCGATGCACCGTGAGACAGATCCGCCACCTCATCGACGGTGAGCTCGTCGACAGCCTCGACGGCGCCACCTTCGAGTCGGTGAACCCCGCCGACCAGACCCCCTGGGCGAGGGTGGCCCGGGGCTCGACGGCCGACGCCGACCGGGCCGTGCAGGCAGCCCGGCGCGCCTTCGACGAGGGCCCGTGGCCCCGGATGTCGCCCGACGAACGGGCGGCGGTGCTACACCGTCTGGCCGACCTCATCGACGCCCACACCGACGAGCTGGCCGAGCTCGACACCCGCGACATGGGCAAGCCCATCACCCAGTCGAAGGGCAAGGACCTCCCCCGCTCGGCCCACAACTTCCGCTTCTTCGCCGACTACCAGCGCTTCGTCGAAGACGAGAGCTTCCCCGTGGCGACGCCCCACCACATGTACACCCGCTACGAGCCGGTGGGGGTGACCGCCGCCATCAGCCCCTGGAACTTCCCCCTGATGCTGGCGACGTGGAAGGTGGCGCCCGCCCTGGCCTTCGGCAACACGGTGGTGCTCAAGCCGGCCGAGCAGACACCCGTGTCGTGCGCCCGCCTGGGCGAACTCGCCCTCGAGGCGGGCGTGCCGCCCGGCGTGTTCAACGTGGTCCACGGCTTCGGGCCCCGCGAGGCGGGCGAGGGTCTCACCACCCATCCCGGTGTCGACCTCGTCACCTTCACCGGCGAGTCGAACACGGGGCGGGCCATCATGCGGGCGGCCGCCGACGGGCTCAAGCGCCTGAGCTTCGAGATGGGAGGCAAGGGCGCCAACCTGGTGTTCGCCGACGCCGACCTCGACAAGGCGGTCGACTGGTCGATCCGGGCCATCTTCACCAACGCCGGCCAGGTGTGTCTCGCCGGCAGCCGGCTGTATGTCGAACGACCCGTCTACGACGAGTTCCTGGCCCGCTTCGTCGAACGGGCCGAGGCCATGCGCCTCGGCGATCCCCTCGACCCCGCCACCGAGATCGGACCCCTGGCCAGCGAAGAGCACTGGCGCAAGGTCACCGGCTACCTCGACATCGCCGCCGACGAGGGCGCCAAGATCCTCACCGGCGGGCGGGCCGACGGGTGGTGGGTCCGGCCCACCGTGGTGGTCGACGTCGACCAGCAGATGCGGGTGTGCCGCGAGGAGATCTTCGGTCCGGTCGTGGCCGTCCAGCCCTTCGAGGGCGAAGACGAGGGTGTCGCCCTGGCCAACGACACGCCCTACGGGCTCAACGCCATGGTCTTCACCGAGAACGTGCGCCGGGCGCATCGGGTGGCCGGGCGCCTGCGGGCCGGCACCGTGTGGGTGAATTGCTTCTTCGTGCGCGACCTGCGGGCCCCCTTCGGCGGATTCGGCGATTCGGGCATCGGCCGTGAGGGCGGCAAGTACTCGCGTGAGTTCTTCACCGAGGCCAAGGCCGTGGTGATGGAGCTGTGAGCGCATCGGAGTCGGGGGTCGGCTCCTCCGTCCCGTCGGTCTCGTCGGCTCTGGGGGGCCGGTGAAGCGCCTCCTGCTCGACTTCGGCGGTGTCGTCTTGTTGACCCCCTTCGAGCTGCGTGACCGCGCCGAGCCCTCGCTCGGTGTGGCACCGGGTGCTCTGAGCTGGGCCGGCCCCTTCGATCCGGCCGGCGACGAGGCCTGGCGGCGCTTCCAGAGCGGCGAGATCACCGAACGCGACTACTGGGCCCACCGTGCCGCCGAGCACGGTCTCGACACCCGGGCCTTCATGCGCCACTTCTACGATCCCCCCGGTGACCACCTCGTGCGCCCCGAGGTGCGCCGCCTCATGGAGGCCGAGCGGGCGGCGGGCCGTCCGCCCGCCATCTTGACCAACGACCTGCAGGCCTTCCACGGGCGCGGCTGGATGGCGGCCATGGAGGTGCTCGAGCTGGTCGACGTCCTCGTCGACGGATCGGTGACCGGGGTGCTCAAACCCGACCCCCGCGCCTACGCCGCTGCCGTCGAGGCCCTGGGAGTGGCGCCGGCGGACATCGTGTTCGTCGACGATCAGGCGGCCAACGTGGCCGGCGCGGCGGCCGCCGGTCTCGACGCCGTGTGGTTCGACGTGACCGATCCCGCCTCCTCGGTGGCCGAGGTACGTCGCCGCCTGGCCGCCGGGTCGTCCCGTCCCGGTGAGGCGGCCTCGTGAGCGGGACCGACCCGTCGGCGGCCGGTGCCGAGATCGGACGCTGGGTCACCGCCGACGGACTGCGGACCAATGTGCTCGACGAGGGTCCCGGGCCTGCCGGCGCGGCCCGTCCGCCTCTCGTGCTCTGGACCCAGATCGAGAAACGGGACCGGTTCGTGGCCGTGGTGCGCGACTTCCTCGACGCTGCGTGACCCCACCCGCGAGCTGAGGGCCTCGTCTCCGCTCAGATCGCCTCGACGGTGACCGCCAGGCCCGAGCCCGGGGCCCGGAGCCGGTAGCGGCGGCCGGGGACGACGTCGAGGGGTGCGGTCAGGCCGCCGGTGAGGACGATCTCGCCGGCGGCCAGGCCCGTCCCCTCGGCGTGCAGGGCGGCCACCAGCCAGGCCACCGCCGCCGCCGGTGACCCCATGGCCCGCTCGCCGGCGCCGGTGAGGGTCGTCTCGCCGTCGTCGAAGACCACCTCGACCCGGGCCGGATCATCGAGGTGGGGAATCTCGGCGGACACCACGAAGCGACCGGCCGAGGAGTTGTCGGCGGTGTTGTCGAGCCAACGGAAGCCGTAGTCGGGGAAGCGGGGATCGACGATCTCGAGCCCCAGTGACCAGCCGGCCGCCGTCTCGATCACCCGCCGCGGGGTGACGTCGGGGCCCGCCAGGTCGACCCCGGCGCGGTACACGATCTCGGGCTCGACCTTGGGGTGCAAGAGGGCCGCGACCTCCAGGGTGGCCCCATCGGCAATCGCCTGGGACCGCCACACGGTTCCCCAGTTGGGCTGGCGGATCCCCAGGGCCTCTCGCATGGCGTCGCTGGTCCATCCCAGCTTGTAGCCGACCTGCTGATCGCCGGCGGCGCGCCGCAGGGCGTCGCGGGCCCGGGCGACACGCCGGGCGTCGGCGAAGGTCAGGTCGGGCCAGCGCTCGGTGAGCAGGGCCACGCCCCGCCGGATCCGTTCGGCCTCGGCCAGCTCGGCGGCCACGGCGTCGGGATCGAAGGGGGGGTGTTCGCCCATCACGGCACCCGTCGAGCCGCCCGGCTCACACCGGCGGTTCGTTCTCCCAGGCCTCGAGGGGCGCGTAGCCGGGCTTGATGACCTGCTCGATCAAAGCCAGGCGCTCCCGGAAGGGCAGGAAGCTCGACTTCATGGCGTTCACCGTCAGCCAGCGCAGGCGGGCCCAGTCGTAGCCGAACACGTCGACCAGAGCCGCCAGTTCCGACGTCATCGTCACCCCCGACATGAGGCGGTTGTCGGTGTTCACGGTGACCCGGAAGCGCAGCTCGATCAGCTCGTCGATGGGGTGCTCGGCGATGGAGTCGACGACGCCGGTGTTGACGTTGGAGGTCGGGCAGACCTCCAGGGGGATCCGTC
>RFFY01000174.1 GCA_003697065.1 Actinomyces sp.
CGCCACCCCCACCCGCTCGAACCCCACCTCCACCAACTCCGACACATTGAACGCCGAATCACCCAACCCCAACACCGCCCGCCGGGCGAGGCGGCGCAGCTGGCGGCGCCCGTGGTCGAGTTCGGCGGCGATGTGGGGCTCCCAGGGTTCGAAGAACTCCGCCGGGGTGATGTTGTGATAGTCGACCACCAGGGGTTCGGGGCGGGCGGCGACGTGGTCGGCGACGGGGCTGCCCGTCGAGGCGTGGTACACGAGCAGGTCGGCGCCGGGTTCGTGGTCGCGGAAGTCGCGTCCGACATCGACAAGCTCGTCGGCCACCCGGGCGGCGTGGATCCTGCTGTCGACCCCGAGCTCGGTCAGGAGCCGGTGCAGGGCCAGCACGTGACCGCCGATGGCGTCGCGGGGGGCGAGGACCGGGGTGAACTGGTCGACGCGCACGGTCAGACGGCGGCGCCGGAGCCGCCGCCCACGTCGACGACGACGAGCCGCTCGAACACGGGATCACCGGTGTCGACGAGCTCGACGGCGTCCCCGGCCCGACGGGCGAGATGGGCCCAGGTCTCGGGGGCGAGGCCCCGGCCGGCGAGGAGGTCGCGGGTGACGGTGTCGCGGCGGGCGGGATCGGTGGCCACGACGACCAGGCGTCCCCCGTCCCCCACCGCCCGGCGGGCGAGGTCGAGGAGACGGCGGGCGGGGCCGAGAGGGAGCTGTTCGATCACGCCGGTCAGCACGACGGTGCGGACGGACCCGGGAGCCAGTCCGCGGAGATGCTCGACGGGGTCGGCGGGACGCACGTCGTGGCCGGCCCGGCTGGCCTCGACGAGCCGCTCCGGACGGGGGTCGACCCCGTGGGCCACGAGGGCGGGATCGAAGGCGGCGACCAGGGACCCGCGGCCGCAGGTGCACACCGCCACCGGACCGACGTCGACCCGGGCGGTCACGGCGCCGGCCACCGCCGACGAGGGCTCGGGCAGGTCGACCAGCTCGTCGAGGTGCTCGAGGTCGAGGGCCTCCTCGAGGGCCCGCAGGCGGGCGTCGACGCGGTGGGCGAAGCGGGTGACGACCCCGGTGAAGGCGTTGACCTGATCGGCCAGGTGACGGAGATACCAGTACAGGAGCTTGCGCAGGAAGGCCTTGACCTGGCGGATCCCCGGCCGGGACCCGACCGGCACGTCGACGTCGACGAGGGCCAGGCGGTCGAGGCGGTCGAGCAGGACCGCATCCGGGTCACCGTCGGCGCCCGGAGGGCTGACCGCGGCCCAGGCCCGCTCGAGCTCGCGTTCGTGGCGGGCGAGATCCGGATCGCGTCGGCGCCGCCTCTCCGCCTCGGCCTCGATCTCGACCTGGAGACGCCGGGCCAACGAGGCGGGGTCGTCGTCGGCGTCGTGAGCGGTCCGGGAGAGGGGTGAGGTCGGCTCCGGCACGCCGAAACGCTAGCGCCCCGACCGTCCGACGACGGGGGTGCGCCTGCGCTCAGCGACCAGCACCACGACCACCCCGAGGGCCGTGAGGATCATCACCGCCAGGGTCGCGCCCAGGTGGCGGGGGACGAAGCGCAGGCTGACCCGGTGTTCGCCGGCGGGAACCGGAACGCCGACGAGGGTGGCATCGGCGGTGACCCACTCGACCCGCCGCCCGTCGACACGGGCCTGCCAGTCGGGGTGGTCGGCCACGGCCACCACGACCAGGGCCGCCCGGTCGGTGCGCACCCTCACGTCGACGGCACCGTCGCGGTGGTCGACGTCGACGAGTTCGAGGCGGGCCGCGGGGTCGTGCTCGGCCCCGAGCCCCACCTGGCGGTCGACGACGGCGACCCCGAGCGAGGCCCGGTCGAGAACCCGGCGGGCGGCCGAAGCGGGATCGGGTTCGACGACGGCGGCGTCCACCAGGCGCACGGGAGCGGCGCCGGTCCGTTCGAGGATGGTGACCGGTCCGGCCGCCACCAGGTGCAGGCCGTCGTCGGCCCCGGCGACGTGACCGAGCTGGAGGGCACCGTCGGCGTCGGTGGCGACCCGCACGGCACCCGCGACCCCGTCGCTGGTCAGGCGCACGGTCGCCTGCTCTCCCGGAGGGAGCGCCTCGCCGGCGAGGGCGAACACCTCCACGGCCGAGCGTCCGGCCACGAGCTGGTCACGGCGCCGCCGGGTCGTGACGGTCCGATCCCCCGCGGTGACCTCGAGATCGAGGAAGCCGCCGCTGGGGCCGGCCACACCGACCTCGATCAGAACGGCTCGCAGGCCTCCGGGCGGGACGACGAGGGTGCCGACGACGGGAGCGAGCGAGGGGTCGGCACCACCGACGCCGGGGTCGGGCCAGGTGACGGGGCCCGGCGGGATCGACGAGGGGTACTGGGCCCAGGCGCCGACCCCGAAGGCGTCCCAGACCGCAGCGGTGGGGTCGGTCCCGGCCTGGATGTTCGGATAGGTGGGTGTCCCGCCGTGGGCGTTGTCGAAGACCCGGGGGTCGATCCCGGCCAGGACGGCCTGGTAGCCGGGTGACTTGAGGAGCTGGCCCCGCAGATCGTCGATGCCGAGGATCTGGGTGGTGTTCGGGAAGAAGGTCGTTCCCTCGCCCGCCAGGCGCTCACCGGGGTCGAGCAGGCCGCGCACGATCGCGTGGCTGGGTGTGTCGAGGATGCGCTGGTCGGGGTCGGCGACGGTGGCCACCGGCAGGGCGAAGGCGAGCAGCTCCACGGCCACGCCGGCGACGACGAGGGCGGACAGGGCCCGGACGGTGAGCCGGCCCCGGGCCCGTCCGACGAGGGCGGCCCCCACCGCGACCGCCGTGGCGGCGGGAACGACGAGGGTGCCGAGCGTCGTCCGCCACAGGCCCCGCTCGTCCACCCCCCGGGCCCAGTCGGCGAGGCCGGGGCCGAGCAGCACCAGCACGACCAGGCCTCCGAGCAGGGCCCGGCGCAGGCCACGACGCCGGGCGGCGACGGTGGCCGGATCGTCGCGGAGCCAGGCGTCGAGTCCGAGCGCGGCCAGTCCCGCCGCGCCCAGGGCGATCAGCACCTTGGCCCGGGTGGCGAGGCCGCCGATGTCGCCGAGGAGGGCCTGGGTCACGCGGGTCGGGACGCCCCCCACGTAGGCGACGGCGGTGCCGGCGACGACGAGGGCGGCCAGGGCGGTGACCAGTCCCCGGCGCCGCCGGTCCCCCGCCACGGCGGCACCGGCGAAGAGCGCCAGGACGACCACGGGGGCCCCGACGTGGGTCTGGAACTCGATCCAGTTGCCCTCCCCCCACCAGGGGGCACCGGTCGGATCGGATCCGAAGGCGGCGGGGGCCACCGCTGTCAGCAGGTACTCCGCACCGGCGGACGAGTCCACGGCAAAGTGGCGATGCGAGGTGTCGGCCCACCCCACATAGGTGGCGAAGCCGACGAGATGAGGCAGGGCCAGGCCGACGGCCACCGCGCCGGCCACCAGGGTGGGTGCCGACAGGCGGGCGAGGACGCCGGGGCGGAGACGCCGCTCGACGCCGAGACGGACGAGGGCGTGCAGGACCGCCCCGACGACGAGATAGGCGGTGACCTGGGGGAAGTTGGCCCACACCATGGCCGCCACCACCACCCCGACGGGGACCCCGCGACGCCAACGGGGATCGTCGACGACAGCGTCGACCGACCAGAACAGAGCCGGGGCGAGAGCGGCCACGTTGGAGTGGGGCCAGTTGCCCCAGCCGATGAGGAAGCCCGACATCCCGTAGGCCAGGCCCCCGACGAGCGCCGCCGGACGCGCCAAGCCCCAGCGCCGGAGCCACAGGTGGGTCACGACGACCGCGGTGAGGGTCCGGACGGCCGCCTGGAGCCCGGGGGCGTACCAGGCGGGCGCGACGAGATAGGCGAGGGCGAAGACGGGCGCCCCGGCCTTCATCACCGGATAGCCGAGTCCCAGCGAATCCGTCCACCAGCTCCAGTGACCACGGAGCAGGTCGGCCACCAGGACCCAGTGGCTGTGGATGTTGAGGAGATCCCCCGAGGCCCGTTCGGCCACGAAGCCG
>RFFY01000833.1 GCA_003697065.1 Actinomyces sp.
CCTCCACCCACGCCCCCGCCGGCGGGCACCCCACCGGTCCCCGGACCACCACGCTTTCGGACCCGGGCCGAGACCGGCGCCGCCGAGACCCCCGCCCGCCGCTGGCTCCCGCCCCGCTGGGTCGAGGGTCACGGCTGGGTCCTCGACCCCGACGACCCGAATCCCCCGCCCCCCAACGCCCGCTGGGTCGACGGCGTCGGCTATGTCGTACCCGGCCCCCCGCCGGAGTGAGCGTTCTCAGCTGACGGGACCCGGCGCCGATCGGAACCGGTCGACCCCGAACCCTCGCCGCCGGGAGGTCCCCATGCGTCGTCGTCCGCCTGCCGTGGTCCGAGCCGTCATCATGACCCTCGTCCTGGCGGCTGCCTGCAGCGGCGGCGCCACCACGGCCCCAACGGCGGACGCCCCCACCACCAGCGAGCCGCCATCACCCGCGCCTTCCACCACCGGCCCGATCGCCGCCACCCTCCCGTCGACCACGGCCACCACCGGCGAGGCGGCACCCGCGGCGCCGCCCGCCCCCACCACCACCCTGGTGACACCGCCCACCACCGTGGCGGGGACCACCCCCGTCTTCCTCACCGTCTTCTCCCACAACGAACGCACCGCCAGCCGCTACGACGCCTACGCCACCGATCCCGCCGGATATGCCGTGTGGCGTGCCGCCCTGCTCGACGTGGCCCGTCTCCTCCACGAGCGCGGGGTGCGCTACAGCTGGCAGACCGACTACCTGATGGTCGACGCCATCGAGCGCTTCGAGGCCGACGCCCTCGCCGCCGACCCCGGGCCCACCGACGCCAAGCCTCTCATCACCTACCTGGTCGAGGACCTCGGCGTGTCGGTCGAACCCCACGCCCACGAGTGCATCGACCCGCCCCGCGTCGGTGACTGCACCCGCGAGCCCTACGACTACGCCGACGTGGTCGCCCGCATCACCGAGGTCACCGGCGTCGTCCCCGCCCCCGTCATCGGCGGCACCAGCGAAGCCGAACGCTCGCTCGAGGAGTTCGCCGCCTGCATCCCGGGCAACGTCACCGACAAGCCCTGGTGCCCCACCATCCTCACGGGATTCGCCGGCACGAGGGGCGGTCACGCCACCGACGACCACCACTCGGGCGTGTGGCGACCGTCGGGATTCGGCGCCGAGGACTTCCTCGTCGACGATCCCTCCGGACGGATCGCCAACGTCGGCCGGGGATACAGCCTCGGCGCCTTCAGCTCCTTCGGTGGGGCCGAAGTCGATCCCCTCACCTTCATCACCGATCTGGCCGACCGCCTGGCCGACGGACGGGCCCCCGCCGGGCGGATGTACACGGCCACCCTCAACTTCAACGAGGACGCCCTCATCGAACGGGACCTGCTCGACGACATCGCCGCCGTCCTCGACGCCCTCCAACCCCTCGTCGACGAGGGTCGGGTGATCTACGCGAACTTCCCCGAGGTGATCGCCGCCTGGGAGCACCACTACGGCGCCGAGCCCAACATCTTCGCCTACGAACCCTGAGCCGGAACCCGACCCGCCGCTCTCCCCGCTGCCCTCCCCGCCGACCGGTCCGGGAGACCGGGGCGGAGCGTCGACGGGCGGGCGCGACCGGTTCTGCCTAACGTGGCGACGATGACCGTCCGGCTCGTCCACGGCAACCCCGAGACCGCGGCCGTGTGGGGCCGCCTCGTCGAGGCCCTCTCCGGCCGGGGCGTGAACGGGATCGAGCCCCTCTCACCTCCGGGCTTCGGCGCCCCACCCCCGACGGGGCCCGCCACCCCCGGCACCTACGTCGCCTGGCTCGAGGAGACGCTGGAGGAGACGGTGGCGGCCCACGGCGAGCCCGTCCACCTCGTCGGGCACGACTGGGGCGCGGGGCATGTGCTCGGTCTCGTCGCCCGCCGCCCCGACCTGGTGGCGAGCTGGGCCGTCGACTGCGCCGGTCTCGTCCACCCCGACCACGTCTGGCACGACATGGCCCGGGTCTGGCAGACCCGGGCCATGTCGTGCCA
>RFFY01000175.1 GCA_003697065.1 Actinomyces sp.
ACCGTCGTGGTCGCCCGCGACGACACCCCCTCGGGACGCTTCTGGCGGGTTCCCGTCGGGCCCGGCGGCTTCCGTCTGGACCTCTCCACCGGCACCCCCGATCCCGCCCTGCTACCAGCTCTGGGTCCGGCCCTGGCCGCGGTGCCGGCCCGCCTGGCCGTGTCGAGCTATCTCGATCCGCCCGTGGTGGCCGAGCTCGCCCACCTGCTGGAGCGCCGTTGGCCCTTCGCCCCCGAGCGCCTGACCGTCGTCGACGGTGCCCTCGACGCTCTCGACCGCCTCATCCGGGTCCGGGTCCGGCTCGGCGACACCGTCTGTGTCGAGGATCCGACCTTCGCCCCCATCCTCGACCTGCTGGAGCTGGCCGGCGCCCGGGTGGTCGGGCTGGACCTCGACGACAAGGGCGTGCGACCCGAGGCCCTGGAGGCCGCCCTCGCCACCGACCCCGTCCTCGTCGTGCTCCAGCCCCGCGCCCACAACCCGACCGGGGTCTCGATGAGCGACGAGCGGGCGGCCCGCCTCGCCGAGCTCGTCCGGGGCCGTGACCTGATCGTCGTCGAGGACGACCACTCGGGTCCCGTGGCCGGGGCACCCGGGGTCAGCCTCGGCCGTCACGTGCCCGATCAGGTCGTCCACGTCTCGAGCTTCTCCAAGTCCCACGGGCCCGACCTGCGCCTGGCGGCTGTGGGGGGCGCCGCCGATCCCCTCGACGAGATGGAACGCCGCCGCCGCCTCGGCCCCTCCTGGTCGAGCCGCCTCCTCCAGCGGGTCCTGGTGGCCATGCTCACCGATCCGGCCACCGAGGCGGCCGTGGCCACCGCCGGGCGGATCTACCGGCAGCGGCGGGCGGCCCTGGCGGCGGCTCTCGCCGAGCGGGGCCTCACCGTGGCGCCGGGCTCGGGTCTCAACCTGTGGGTACCGGTCGCCGACGAGCAGCGGGCCATGGTGCGCCTCGCCAGCGAGGGGATCGGCGTCGCCCCGGGCTCGGCCTTCCGGGTCGGCCCCGGCGGCGACGGCGACGACCATGTCCGCGTCACGACCGCCACCCTCGACGGGGGCGTCGACGAGCTCGCCGATCTCCTGGCGGCCGCCGCCCGCGACCCGGCCTAGGATCCGCCCATGACCCTCCGCATCGTCGCCGACCTCCTCATCCCCGGGCGGGGCGACCCCGTGGCCGACGCCACCGTCGTCTGCGACGGCGCCACCATCACCTACGCCGGACCCACCGCCGGCGCCCCGCCGAGCGGCGACGACGAGACCGTCCACGAGGTGGCGACGGTGATGCCGGGCCTGTGGGACTGCCACGCCCACTTCGCCGGTATGGACGTCGTCGACCTCGAACGCCTGGCGCTCACCCACCCCGCGGTGACGGCGGCCCGGGCCACCGCGGACGCCGCCCGCACCCTCGCCGGCGGTGTCACCAGCGTGCGGGACGTGGGCGGCATCGGTATCCATCTGGCCCGCGCCATCGACGAGGGCGCCGTACCCGGTCCCCACATCCACGCCGCCGGGGCCATCTTGTCGACGACCGGCGGCCACGCCGACGTCCACTCCCTGCCCCTCGACTGGGTCCACCGGGTCGAGGACGTGGCGGGACTGGGCCTGGTGTGCGACGGGGTGCCCGAGGTGCTGCGGGCCGTGCGCCGGAACCTGCGCAACGGAGCCCGTCTCATCAAGGTGTGCGCCTCCGGCGGCGTGGTGTCCGAGATCGACCATCCCATCCACCAGCAGTTCTCCGACGAGGAGCTGGCGGCGATCGTGGGCGAGGCCGCCCGCGCCGAGCGGTGGGTGGCTGCCCACTGCCACGGCAAGCCGGGAATCATGGCCGCCCTGCGGGCCGGGGTGAAGACCATCGAACACGGCTCCTACCTCGACGAGGAAGCCGCCGACGCCATGCTGGCCGCCGACGCCGTGTACGTGCCGACACGCTTCGTCGTCGCCGACCTGATGGAACGACTCGACGAACTCCCCGCCTATGTCGCCGACAAGATGCGCATGGTGGCCGAGCACCACGAGCAGGCCCTGAAGCTGGCGGTCGCCAAGGGGGTGCGCATCGCCGCCGGGTGCGACATCTTCACCTCGGGCCCGACCTACGGGCACAACAGCCGCGAGATCGCCCACCTCATCGACGCCGGCATGAGCGAGCTCGAAGCGATCGAGGCCGCCACCGCCCGCGGTCCCGAGACCCTCGGACCCCAGGCGCCCCGCTCGGGTCAGCTGCACCCCGGCTACGACGCCGACGTCATCGCTGTCGACACCGACCCCCTCGCCGACCGCTCCGTGTGGGGCGACCCCGACCGGGTCACCCACGTGTGGAAGTCGGGCCGCTGCGTGAAGTCGCCCTGACGCCGCGGGGCCTGAACGGCCGTCAGTCGAGCGAGGCCAGGAAGTCGGCCAGGGCCGGGTTGACGATGTCGGGATGGGTCATGTTCGGCGCGTGGGCGGCACCGGGCACGGCGACGAGGCCGCGGCAATCGGGCAGGGCCGCGCAGAGCTCGCGGGCGGTGTCGATGGGGATCGCCTGGTCCTCCTCGCCGTGCACGATGAGCACCGGACACGTGATCTCGCCGACCCGGTCCGAGATGTCGTCACGACCCAGCAGGCACTCGGCGGGGTGGCGGATGGACGAGCGATCGCGCGACTCCCAGATCGCCACCCAGGTCCGCATGAGCTCGGGCTCGCCGAGGATGAGCCCGGCCACGAAGGTGCCGACGTCGCCGAGAGGCTCGTCGGAGAGCCAGTGCTCGACCATGGACCGATAGCCGGCGAGGGTCTCCTCGTCGTCGGTGTGGGCCCCCGAGTCGATCAGCACCAGGGCCCGTACCCGGTCGGGGTGGGCGAGGGCGGCCCGCAGGGACAGGTAGCCCCCCTGGGACATGCCGACGAACACCGCCCGGTCGATACCGAGGTGGTCGAGGAGGGCGACGGCGTCGTCGGCGGAGTCCCAGTAGGTGAAGGGCCCGTCACACGGGGTGTCGCCGAAGCCCCGCTCGTCCCAGGTGATGCAGCGGTACCGGTCGGCGAGGGCCGCCACCTGGGCCTCGAACATGGTGCGGTCCATGAGGAAGCCGTGGCTGAACAGGACCGCCGGTCCGTCACCACCCGTGTCGTCGTAGGCGATGCGTTGACCGTTGACCTCGGCGACGGGCATGGCGGACCTCCCTTCGGGTGACGGTCCGGACCCTAGCCCGACGGGGAGCGGGGCTCAGGCGAGCTGGACGGTGTGCGGGACGCTCAGGTCACGTGGGTCGACACCGGCGGCGGTGGCGTTCAACGAGAGCGGCTCGTCGGAAGCGACGGGATCGAGGTCGCGGATCCTCGCCTCGGAGCGGAAGCCGCCCGACCGGGTCGCGGCGGCCCGCCAGGCGGTGGCGGCCACCTCGGGCTTCACCGATCGTGCCGGCCAGACTCCCCGAGCGATGCCCGTCTCACGCCTACGCCCGAGGCGGCCGGAGGTCGATGCGGAGTGCATCGACGAGAGCATCGATCTCGTCGGGGGATCGTTCCTCGAGGACCCGGATGAGCTCGTCCTGGCGGGGTTGAC
>RFFY01000176.1 GCA_003697065.1 Actinomyces sp.
ACGACGAGATCGATCTGGCAGATGGCAACCCTGACCACCGACATCGTCGCCATGGTAGGGGCGGGACCGACGGCGACCTCAGCCCGCCGGTGGGCGCCAAGTGGTCGCGGCACCCGGGGTCCCGACGCCGGGCGGGACCCTCGCCAGCCCCGGCGCGCCGGAGGGGGCGCCGGGGCGCCCCCTCCTCTCGCGCTCTCGGTATCGTCTCGGCGCCGACTCAGGCCAGAGCCGAACAGACCGTGTCGGTGATCAGGCGGGCCACCACGTAGGGGTCGGCGTTGGCGTTCGGTCGCCGGTCCTCGATGTAGCCCTTCTTCTCCTGGGCGACCTGCCAGGGGATGCGGATCGAGGCGCCCCGGTCCGACACGCCGTAGCGGAACTCGGAGTAGTGGGCGGTCTCGTGCAGGCCGGTGAGGCGATCCTCGGTGCCGATGCCGTAGCCGGCGATGTGCTCTTCGGGCTTGCCGGGCGCACCCAGGGCCTCGCAGGCGGCGATGATGGCGTCGTAGCTCTCGCGCATCTTGTTGGTCGAGAAGTTGGTGTGCATACCGGCACCGTTCCAGTCGCCCTTGATGGGCTTGGCCGCCACCGAGGCGTCGACGCCGAACTCCTCGGCGATGCGGAACAGCAGGTAGCGGGCCATCCAGATCTGGTCGCCGATCTCGACGGGGCCGCAGGGGCCGATCTGGAACTCCCACTGGCCGAGCATGACCTCGGCGTTGGTACCCGAGATGTTCAGGCCGGCTTCCATGCAGGCCTCGGTGTGGAGCTCGACGATCTCACGCCCGGCGATCTCGATCGCCCCGACACCGCAGTAGTAGGGACCCTGAGGGGCGGGATAGCCCTCGACGGGCCACCCGAGGGGTCGGTTCTCCTTGAAGAAGGTGTACTCCTGCTCCATGCCGAACCAGGGCTCCTGGTCGGCGAAGCGCTCGGCGACCTCGACGGTGGCCCGACGGGTGTTGGTCGGGTGGGGCTCCATCGTGCCGGGCAGCAGCACCTCACACAGGACGAGCTTGTCGTCACCGCCGCGGATGGGGTCGGGCGTGACGAACACCGGGTTCAGCACACAGTCGGAGTTCTCACCCGGCGCCTGGTTCGTGGACGACCCGTCGAAGCCCCAGATCGGGGGCTCCTCGCCGTCGGGGACGATCTTGGTCTTGGACCGGATGTAGGGGAGGGGTTCGGTTCCGTCGATCCAGATGTATTCGGCCCGGTAGCTCACGTCGTGGTCTCTCCTGTGGATGGTGCGACAGCGCGGGTTGAGGGGCCCGGAGGCCGGCGTCACGATGCCCGCAGGCCGTTTCTTCGCGGTTGCCCGCGTGTGAACGCCGTGTGAACGATACGACCCCCGGTGCCTCTGACCCGAACCCGCTGGCATCATCGCCGCGTACCGCCCGCTGGGCGCCGCTGTGGGCGCGCCCCGGGCCCTCGTGGAGGTGACGATGCAACCCGACCAGGAGTACGTCCTGCGAACCGTCGAGGAACGCGGTGTGCGTCTCGTGCGACTCTGGTTCACCGACGTCCTCGGCCAGCTCAAGTCCGTGGCCATCACCCCCGCCGAACTCGAGGCCGCCTTCGTCGAAGGGGTCCAGTTCGACGGCACCGCCATCGACGGGTTCAGCCGGGTCAGTGAGGCCGACGTGCTGGCCCGGCCCGACGCCACCAGCTTCGAGCTGCTGCCGTGGACCCAGACCACCGAGCCCACCGCCCGCATGTTCTGCGACATCGAGAATCTCGACGGGACACCCTTCGCCGGCGACCCCCGCCAGGTCCTGCGCCGCAACCTGGCCCGCGCCCGCGAGCAGGGCTTCACCCTCTTCGCCGCTCCCGAGGTCGAGTTCTTCTACTTCGACGCCGACGACGTGGCCGAGGGTCGGCCCGTGCCCCTCGACCGGGCGAGCTACTTCGATCTCACCACCGCCGACGTCGCCAGCGATCTGCGCCGCACGACCATCCACATGCTGGAGGCCATGGGTATCCCCGTCGAGTACTCCTTCCACGAGGACTCGCCGAGCCAGCACGAGATCGACCTCCGCTACACCGAGGCGCTCGACATGGCCGACAACGTCATGACCCTGCGCCTCGTCGTCAAGAAGATCGCCCTCGAACACGGGGTCCACGCCACCTTCATGCCCAAGCCCCTCAACGGGGTGCAGGGCTCGGGCATGCACACCCACCTGTCCCTGTTCGCCGGCGACGACAACGCCTTCCACGCCGACGACGACCCCCTCGGCCTGTCGGCGACGGCGCGGGCGTTCATGGCCGGGATCCTCCGCCACGCCCGCGAGATCACCGCCGTGACCAACCAGCTCGTCAACTCCTACAAGCGCCTCGCCGAGCGGTCCGAGGCCCCCCCCTACGTGACCTGGGCGGCCAACAACCGCTCGGCTCTGATCCGGGTTCCCGTCCGCAAGGTCGGCAAGCCCACCTCGGCCCGCATCGAGTACCGGGCCCTCGACCCCGCCGCCAACCCCTACCTGGCCTTCTCCCTGCTCCTGGCGGCGGGCCTGCGCGGGATCGAGGAGGGTCTCGAGCTGCCGGCGGAGACGGCCACCGACCTCTTCGCCCTCGACGACGAGGGGCGCCGGAAGCTGGGGGTCGAACCCCTCCCCCGCTCCCTCGACGAGGCCCTCGACGAGATGGCCCGCTCCTCCCTGGTCCGCGAGACGCTCGGCGATCACATCTTCGAGTGGTTCCTGCGCAACAAGCGCGCCGAGTGGGCCGCCTACCAGTCCCAGGTCACCCCCTTCGAGCTGTCCCGCTACCTTCCCCAGTGGTGAGTGACGCCGACCAGCTCGTCGCGGTCCACCCGGATCCGCCTCCCCCCGAGCTGGCCCGCGTCCTCGACCTCGCCGGTCACCGCTGGAAGGCCGTCGCCGACGCGGCCGCCGCCGACGCCGACCGGCCCCCCGAAGGGTGGGCGGCGGCGGTGGTGGTGGCCGCCGACGAGCTCGACCGGGCTCTCGCCCTGTGCCGGCACCTGCGGGCCGATCCCACCGATCCGGTGCCGGTCCTGCTCGTCGTGAGCGGGGCCCTGCTCGACGACCTCACCGGCCACCTCGACCTCTTCGACGACTTCTGCCTGCACCCCGCCCACCCCCGCGAGCTCGAGGTGCGTCTGGCCCACCTGACCGTGCGGGCCGGCCGGGCGGCACCCCCTGACGAGACGATCGAGTACGGCCCCCTGTCGATGAACCTGCAGACCTACCAGGCAGTGGTCGACGGCCGACCCCTCGACCTCACCTACATGGAGTACGAGCTGCTGCGCTTCCTGGCCGCCCACCCGGGGCGGGTGTTCACCCGCGAGGCGATCCTGTCGCAGGTGTGGGGGTACGACTACTACGGCGGTGCCCGCACCGTCGACGTCCACGTCCGACGCCTCCGGGCCAAGCTCGGCGAGGAGCACGCCGGGCTCATCGAGACGGTCCGCTCGGTCGGTTACCGCTTCGGCCAGTCGCGCTGGCAGCCCCGCTGAGCCGACGCCCGACCGGCGCCTCGACCCTCCGATCCGGCCGCCGCGGCGGCGAGGGCCGTCAGTCGCCCTGGTGCCAGGGATCGGCGTGGGCCAGGGCCAGGTACTCGCTGCCGGCGTGGGCGGCGTCGCGCTCGGCCTGCAGGACGCCGCCCAGGATGGCGGCGGCGACGGCCCCCGACATGAGGACGACGACGGGGAAGACGACGACGAGCACCACGGCGAACACGATCGCTCCGGCCATGGCGCCACTGTAGTGAGGGCCCGCCGGCCCTGACGAGGCGGCGGGAGCAGACCGAACTCAGG
>RFFY01000834.1 GCA_003697065.1 Actinomyces sp.
CGAGATCGTCGTGGCGTCGATGGACGGCTCTGGTCGAACCGTCGTGTCGGCGGCACCCGGCGCCCCCCACCCGACCGATGCCATCTCGCCGGTGTGGCGGCCACGGGACATCGACGAGGTGTCGGTCGACGCGACACCGGTGGGTGCCGTGACGACGGGCGAGTCGGTGACGGTGACGGTGACCGCGACCACCGCCCGGTGCGGTCAGGGCCGACTCACCCTCGCCGGACTCGATCTGCCCTGTGTGGGGGGCGAGACGGTCACGGTCACCGCGGGAAGCGTGGTCGGCTCGACCTGGGTTCTCGATCGTCTCGCCCCGGGTGAGGCGCCGACGGCGACGATCACGGGCCGTGTGGACACCGTCGGCGACTGCGGCCTCACCGTCACCCTCCACGACGAGAGGTCGACGCCCCGTGTCGTGGCGAATGCCCCGGGGCGCGCCGCCACTCCGACCTGCCCGTCGGATCCGTCCCCGTTCACCGACGTGGCACCGGAGTCGTTCGCCCGCGGCGACGTCGACTGCGTCCACGCCCTGGGCCTCACGACGGGTACGGGGCCGTCGACCTACTCGCCGTCGGCGCCGGTGACGCGCGCCCAGATGGCGGTCTTCCTCGCGCGTCTCTGGACGGTCCTGGACCGGACCTGCCCGACCGCCCGTTCGCCGTTCGTCGACGTCGTCACCGGCGACTTCGGTGCCCGTGAGGTCGACTGTGTGTATGGCATGGGCGTCACCACGGGGACCAGCCCCTCGACCTTCTCGCCGTCGGCTGTGGTGACCCGCGAGCAGATGGCCGCCTTCCTCGCTCGGACCTGGCGGGCGCTGGGTGGAGCCTGCCCATCGGGCCCGGCCCCCTTCGTCGACGTGGCGGCGGGCTCCTTCGCCCGTGGGGACGTGGACTGCATCTTTGCCCTGGGCATCACCACAGGGACGGGCCCGTCGACGTTCTCGCCGTCAACTGTGGTGACCCGCGAGCAGATGGCCGCCTTCCTGGCCCGCCTCTGGCGCCGGGCCGTGGCCGACGGCTTGCATGTCGGAGGTCCGGCCGGGTGATACCGGTGCGCCCGGGGTTGGCGCCGGCGCCGCTCACCCCTAGGGTGCGACACGTCCACCGGCCTCCGGGTCGGTGGGGCCGGGCAGCGCCGGGCCGTCACTTCCCCCCTCGTCCCTTCGAACG
>RFFY01000177.1 GCA_003697065.1 Actinomyces sp.
ATCGTCGGCGCGCCCGAGCGCCTGGCCGAGTGGTTCCCGGGTGTGCGTGAGGTCACCGTCGAAGGTCGCGAGAGGACCGTCGAGTTGGCGTCGGGCGTGCGCCTGGTCGAGGAGATCGCCGAATGCGATCCGCGCCTGCGCCGCCTGCGCTACCGGATCACCTCCGGCGGGCTGATCAGCGACCACGAGGCATCGATCGACGTCATCGAGGACGGAGGTGGATCCCTCGTCGTGTACACCCAGCGGGCCGAGCCGCCGGCGATGGCCATGATCATCGGGGGAGCCTGTGAGGAGGCCCTGGAACGACTGGCCGCTGTCGTGTCGTCGGTTCCTGCCGGAGGAACGCCGTCGTGACCCGCCGGATCCTGCTCGTCACGACCGATCAACAGCGTTACGACGCCCTGGCCTGCAACGGCGGACGCATCGCTCGTACCCCGGCGGTCGATGGTCTCGCCGCCGCCGGGATCCGCTTCGAGCGGGCCCACCCCCAAAGCGTCGTGTGCATGCCCTCGAGGTCGACCATCCTCACCGGGCAGTATCCCCGTACCCATGGGGTGTGGATGAACGGGGTTCCCCTCGACCCCGATGCGCCCTCGGTCGCCGCCGTGTTGCACGCCGCCGGGTACCGCACGGCGCTGGTCGGCAAGGCCCACTTCGAGCCCTTCCTCGACCCCTTCGGGCGCTTCCGCGAGAACACCACCGATCCGGACCCCCGCCCGGAGCTCCGCGGCTTCGAACACTTCGAGACGGCCACCCACACGCCCCTGGGGCCCCTCCACTACGCCCGCTGGATGCAGGCCGAACACCCTGACGAACTCGGTGGGTTCTACCGCGTGCTCGACGGGCGTCTCGAGGTGAACGGCGAAGGTGGGGGTGACACCGGAGCCCCCCAGGTGGCGCACAATCCCGTGCCTCGCGAGCACTACCACACCGACTGGGTGGCCGATCGGACGATCGCCTGGCTCGACACCCTCGACGACGACGACGTCTGGTTCGTGTGGATGAGCTTCCCCGACCCTCACCACCCCTGGGACCCGCCGGCGGCGGAACTGGGGCGGGTTCCCTGGCGTGACCTCGACCTGCCGCCCGGTTATCCCCTCGACCGGGCCGAACGGGAGGCGGCCATCGACGCCCGTCCGCGCCACTGGCGCCTGTGGTACGACGGCGAGTGGGTGGCGAACTACGAGGCACCCCCGGACTGGGTGCCCGCCACCTTGACCCCCGACCAGGTCCGCGAGATCGACGCCGCCACCCATGTCGAGAACGAGCTGATCGACGAGGCCTGCGGGCGCGTCCTGTCCCACATCGAACGACGCGGGTGGGCCGACACCACCGACGTGATCTTCACCACCGATCACGGCGAATTTCAGGGAGACCACGGCTTCCTGTTCAAGGGTCCGTACCACGTGGACGCCCTCCTGCGGGTGCCTCTGGTCTGGCGGCCTGCGCCGGCCGTCGGGTTGCCGCCAGCGGTCGTCACCCGGCCCGTCGGGCACCTCGACATCGCCCCGACCCTGTGCGCCATCGCCGGAGTGGAACCGCCTCCGTTCATGCAGGGTCGGCCTCTACCCGTCGACGACGCGGACGCCGAGGAACGGGGGTTCGAGCGGGTCCTGACCGAGTGGGATTCTGAGCACTGGGCCGGTGACGTCCACGCCAGGACGATCCATCGTGACGGCTTCACCTGCACCGTCTACGAGCCGGGCACCGTCCACGACGGGACGGAGGGTGAGCTGTACGACCACGCCGTCGACCCCCTCCAGCGGGTGAACCTCTGGGACGACCCGGCCCGGCGGTCCCTGCGTGACGACCTCGTGGCCGATCTCCGCGCCAGCCTGCCCCCTGCCGGTGCCCCCCGCCGGCGCCCCGCCGCTCCGGTGTGACGCGTCCGCGGGCGCGTGTCGGTGGGCGTGACGCGTCCGGGGGCGCGCGTCGGTGGGTGTGTGACGCGTCCGCGGGCGCGCGTCGGTGGGCGCGCGTCGGGGTGTGTGACGCGTCCGCGGGCGCGCGTCGGCGGATGTGCGACGCGTCCGCGGGCGCGCGTCGGTGGGTGTGTGACGCGTCCGCGGGCGCGCGTCGGTGGGTGTGTGACGCGTCCGCGGGCGCGCGTCAGGACAGCAACTCGTCGAGGGCCGACTCGGTGGCGGCCACGCCCGGTGCGTCGAACTCCACGCCCTCGAGCCGCCCCAGCCAGGTCACCGACACTTCTCCGGCCATGACCGCACCCCCGTCGGTGTCGGGTGGCAGGGGAACGGCGTCACCCCATGACATGGCCACCCGGTAGCTACCCTCGTGGCCCGGTCGGGGTTCGAGGCGGGCGTCGCCCAGCGAACGGGGCGGAATCCGGCCGACCCGGGTCCGGCGCCAGCCCCGGATCTCGCCGAGTTCCAGGTTCGGCACGTTGATGTTGCAGACCACCGGCTCCTCGGGGAGTGCCGTGAGGAGAGC
>RFFY01000178.1 GCA_003697065.1 Actinomyces sp.
GACGAATCCCGCCCCGAGGCGGTCGGCGGTGCGGGCGACGGCGACGAGATCGGCGACGCCGGCCTCGTCCTCCCACGGGTCGACGAGGGTGCGGGTGAGCGTCTGCACCGGCAACTGGAGCCCCCACATCCAGTCGCCCTCACCGACGATCGCTGCCATGGCGTCCCCCTGTGTCGACGGTCCCGTCCCGGTGGCGGGATCCCGCCGGGATGCTAGGCAGGGTCCCCTGTCGGCGACATTCGAGGGATACGCTTCGGCTTCGGTGCCCCCGATCGATCCCTTCGACGACACCTCCGACGATCTCCCCTTCTACGAGGCCACCCAGCTGCGCTTCCACTCGGTGGCCGAGCTGATCGGCCTCGACGACAGCCACCGCGAGATCCTGTCGGCACCCAAGAACGAGCTGATCGTCAACTTCCCGGTTCTCCTCGACGACGGCCGCTACCGGCGCTTCACCGGCTACCGCATCCAGCACAACAACATCCTCGGCCCCTTCAAGGGCGGGGTCCGCTTCCACCCCTCGGTCAGCCTCGACGAGGTCAAGGCCCTGGCCGCCCTGATGACCTTCAAGTGCGCCCTGGTCGACATCCCCTTCGGGGGCGCCAAGGGGGGCATCACCTTCTCGCCCGCCGACCACAGCCGGGGCGAACTCGAACGCATCGTGCGGCGCTTCACCCACGCCCTCGGGGCTAACATCGGCCCCGAACACGACATGCCCGCCCCCGACGTCGGGTCCGACGCCCAGGCCATGGTGTGGATGATGGACACCTACGCCAACTCGAGCCACTCCCCGGACCGCACCGCCGCCCGCCGGGTGGTGACCGGCAAGACGATCGAGGTGGGCGGCTCGCTGGGGCGCGAGAAGGCCACCGGGCAGGGGGTGGCCTTCGCCCTCGAACACCACCTGGCCGAAACCGGCCGCATCGTGCGCGACATGACGGTGTCCCTGCAGGGCTACGGCAACGTGGGCAGCCACACGGCCCGCATCCTCGCCGCCGACGGGGCGGTGATCCGGGCGGTGGCCGACCACACCGGCGCCGTCTTCGCCGGCGACGGTCTCGACCCCCACAAGCTGGCCGCGTGGGTCCACGAGCACGGCGGGGTCGCCGGGTTTTCGGGGGCCGAACCGCTCAGCGCCGCCGACTTCTGGCGCGTCGACGTCGACATCTGCATCCCCGCCGCCCTCGAGCGCCAGATCACCTCGACCAACGCCCCCGACATCGCGGCGTCGATCGTCGTCGAGGCCGCCAACGGACCCGTCACCCCGACCGCCGAGCGCATCCTCCTCGAGCGCGGGGTCGAGGTCCTGCCCGACCTGCTCATGAACGCCGGCGGCGTGATCGTGTCCTACTTCGAGTGGGTGCAGAACAAGGCGTCGGAGAAGTGGCCCGTCACCGAGGTCGACCGGCGCCTCCGCACCCTCATGTGGGCGGCCGCCGACCGCCTCCTCGAGACCCGCGACCGCCTGGGCTGCACCCGGCGCGACGCCGCCTACGCCGTGGCCCTCGACCGGCTCCGGACGGTGTACGAGCAGCGCGGGATCTTCCCCTGATCGAGCGGGACGGGAGGGGGCCCGGGCATGAGCCCCGGGTGTGGCCTCAGTAGCCGCCCCGTGACGCCCGGGCGGCGATCATCTCGTCGCGGACGGTCGCCCACCGCTCGAGGGGCGAGAGTGCCATGAGGGGCTGCACCCGGGGATCGACCGGGGTGGAGGCCAGGGTGGTCGCGAGCTGGTCGGGGCTACGACCCACGACCGACTCCACGGCCCGGTTCTTCCCCTCGTAGCCGGGCCGCGGCGCCAGGAGCCCGTCGTCGGTGACCACCATGACCGCACGGTGGCTCAGGGGACCCCACGGCGGCCGTCCCGCGGGCGTGTCGTCGTAAGACACGAAGGGCACGACATAGGTCGTACCGACCTCGAAGCGTGGACCCAGGGGGATCCGCTCCCCGCGACGCACGATCCATCCCCAGTCGAGCACCTCGACGGTGTCGCCGGGATCGGTGGCCCACGGTGTCGGCGACTCCCACAGCACCCGGTCCACCCGGAAGGTCACGATGCGCCCCACGAGGACGCTCTCGACGTCGAGGGCGGAGGGGTTCTCCGGTGAACTGGAGCCCTGGCGTTCGGCCACCACCGTGGCCACCACGACCCGGTCGGCGTAGCTCACCCAGTCCTGGAACGACTCGGACGGCAGAGCGTCGTCGCCGGCCGCCGCCGTCACGCCCGC
>RFFY01000179.1 GCA_003697065.1 Actinomyces sp.
GCGGTGGCGGTGGCGACCCCGTGCTGGCCGGCGCCGGTCTCGGCCACCAGGCGGCTCTTGCCCATCCTCCGGGCCAACAGCGCCTGGCCCAGGACGTTGTTGATCTTGTGGCTCCCGGTGTGGTTGAGGTCCTCACGCTTGAGCAGGATGCGGGCGCCGATCTCCTCGGAGAGGCGGTCGCAGACGGTGATGGGGCTGGGCCGGCCCGCGTAGTCGCGCAAGAGAGCGTCGAACTCGGCGTGGAAGGCGGGATCGGCCCACGCCTCCCGGAAAGCGGCCTCGAGCTCGAGGATGGCCGGGACGAGGGTCTCGGGGACGAAGCGTCCGCCGAACTCGCCGAAACGGCCGTCGGGGGTGGGTTCGGTCATGACCACGGCGCGTCCTCCTGCCAGTCGTAGAGCCCCTGGTGGGGTGTCTCGCCCCGCTCGACGGCCAGCGCCGCCCCCGCCTTCTTGGCCCGGGCGATGAAGCGGCGGAGGCGCACGGGATCCTTGACGCCGGGGGCCGCTTCGACCCCCGACGACACGTCGACCCCCCAGGGGCCGACGGCGGCGACGGCGTCGGCGACGTTGCGCGGGTCGAGCCCGCCCGCCAGCAGGACGCGTCGGCCGGTCGAGGCGGCAGCGTCGGCGAGGGTCCAGTCGAAGACCCGGCCACTGCCGGGTTCGGCGGCGTCGAGGAGCAGGGCGTCGGCGCCGTGGGCGGCGAAGTCGTCGATCTCGGGAGAGCCGGCGACGAAGGCCTTGATGACCACCGGCACCGAGGCCTTGACCTGTCGGGTCACCTCGGGGGCCTCGTGGCCGTGGAGCTGGGCGGCTCCGAGCCCGACGCGTCCCACGATGTCGACCACCCGGGCCGGCAGCTCGTCGCGGAACACCCCGACGGTGAGGATCTCCGGGGGAAGGCGACGGACGATGTCACGCGCCCGGTCGACCGCCACCTGGCGTTTCGACGGCGCGAACACGAAACCCACGGCGTCGGCCCCGAGGGCGACGGCCAACAAGGCGTCGTCCTCGTTGGTGATGCCGCAGATCTTCACGAACACGGCGCCGACGTTAGCGGTGCCCCGCCCGGCTCACCGAGCGGGGCGGGCCACTCCGAGAGCCTCGACCGCCCGGCCCGGGTCGCCGCTGGTGACGACGCTCTCGCCCACGAGGACGGCGTCGTAGCCGGCGTCGGCGAGGCGACGGGCGTCGTCGGCGTCGCGGACACCGGACTCGGCCACCCGGACCACCCCGTCGGGGATGAGGGGGGCGAGGCGCACCGCCCGTTCGGTGTCGACGGCGAAGGTCACCAGGTCGCGCTGGTTCACCCCGATCACGCGGGCACCGACGGCCAGGGCCCGTTCGATCTCGGTCTCGTCGTGGGTCTCGACGAGGGCGGTCATGCCCAGCTCGGTGGCGAGAGCGTGGAAGCTCGCCAGCTCGGCGTCGCTGAGGGCGGCCACGATGAGCAGGACCGCATCGGCGCCCATGAGGCGGGCGTCGGCCACGTCGCGGGCGTCGACGGTGAAGTCCTTGCGCAGCACGGGGAGATCCACCGCCGCCCGCGCCGCCCTGAGGTCCTCGGGTGATCCACCGAACCAGTCCCGGTCGGTCAGCACCGACAGGGCCGCCGCGCCACCCTCGGCGTAGGCGCGGGCCGTGGTGGCCGGGTCGAGATCCGGGTTCAGGGCTCCCTTCGAGGGGGAGCGCCGCTTGATCTCGGCGATGACGGCGAGACGGGGACGGCGCAGGGCCGCCGCCAGGTCGCGGGCGGGCGGTGTCCGTGACGCCGCCTCGAGGAGGTCACCGGTGTCGCGGGTGTCGCGGCGGGCGGCCTCGCGGTGGGCCGCCAGGATCCGGTCGAGGTAGGTGGCGCTCAGAAGGCGATCCCCTTGGCCCGCACCGGTGACAACAGGGTGATCTCCGGTGCCCCGGCCAGGAGCTCGCCGAGGGCGCCGCCAGCCGCCTTCATGGCCTCGGAGCCGCTGTGGGCGGCGAGGGCGTCCTGGTCGGTGTAGAGCTCGTAGAACCACACCACGTCGGCGTCGCCGGCGTCGAGATGCACGGCGTAGACCTGGGTGCCCTCCTCGCCCTCGACGGCCTCCGACAGGGGCGCGAGAGCCTCCACGAGGTCGTCGCGGCGACCGGAGCGGGCGGTGAGCTTGGCGATGACGGCGATCTTGGACATGGCCGCAGCCTAGGGGTGACCACCCGACGGCGTCGAAGCCCGACGGCTGGTGGTCAAGGCGACCAGGGGTGCCACGAGGAACAGGACCAGGGCCGCGACCATCGCCCCCATCGCCACCGCCACCAGGGGAAGGATCCCGGTGAAGCCGCCCACGACGAACAGGCCCGCTCCCCCCACCAGCAGCAGGGGCGGGCTCAGGCGCAACCAGGAGGGCAGGCCGCCGCCGCTGAGGGGCACGTCGTGGCGGGGATCGAAGGCGGGTTCGTCGTCGCCGGTGTCGTGGGGGACGAATCCGGTGTGGGCGCCCGCCACGCCCCCTCCCGCGGACCGACCCGGGCCGGCCCGCCGCGCCCGGTCGGCGTCGAGACGGGCCCTTCGGACCGGGTCGGCCAGCTCGCTCCACGCCGCGTTGACGGTCGCCATGGTGGACTCGGCGCGACGCCGGGCCTCGCTGTCGGGCGGAAAGAGATCAGGATGGTGGCGGCGGACCAGGTCGAGGTAACGGGCCCGGATGGTGGCGAGATCGGCACCGGGTTCGACACCGAGGATCTCGTAGGGGTCCACGGGGCCAGCCTAGATGGCGCCGCGGTGGCGGGGTCGGCCGGACGCCGGTGTCTAGCCTGGTGGCGTGGACGGCTCGCGTTCGGCACGGGTCCGCCGCCATCTGATCGTGCGGGGGCGGGTTCAGGGGGTGGGCTTCCGCGCCGCCTGCCGACGTCGAGCCACGGGTCTCGGTGTCGAGGGCTGGGTGCGCAACCGGCCCGACGGCTCGGTCGAGCTGGTCGCCGAGGGGTCCCCCGAAGCGGTGGCCGCCCTCGTCGAGTGGTGCCGCTCCGGTCCGCCCGGCGCCGTGGTGACCTCCCTCGAGACGGTCGACGGCGAGTCCCTCCCCCGCCCGGGTTCCCCAGCGGGCCCCGGGGGTTTCCGCATCGTGGTCTGAGGCTCCCCGACGATCCGCCCGGGCTCCTCGTCCACTCCCGGCGGGACGGCGTCCTCATCACCTCCTCACACCGGGCTCATCCGGCGCTCATGTACGGTCGGCATCCTCCGATCGGAACACCCGACCGGTCGTCCCGCCCGCCGGGGCGGGACGACCCGACCGAGCCCGGGGCACCGCCATGACCAACGAGACCGTGGTGGTCGTCGTCGAGGACGACCCCAACATCGCCGACCTCGTCGAGCTCTACCTGCGGCGCGAAGGATTCCGCCCCTACCAGGCCGACTCGGGAGAGCGGGCGCTCGAGGTGATCGCCCAGCGTCGCCCCTCCCTCGTCCTGCTCGACATCGGCCTGCCGGGCGAGATCGACGGGATCGAGGTGTGCCGGCGCCTGCGCCGCGACTCCCAGGTCCCCATCGTGTTCCTGACGGCCCGCGACGACGAGGTCGACCGCGTCCTCGGACTCGAGCTCGGCGCCGACGACTACGTCACCAAGCCCTTCAGTCCCCGCGAGCTCGTCGCCCGGGTCAAGGCGATCCTGCGTCGCGCCGGGGCGCGGGCCGACGCTGCCGCCCCCGGCCCCATCGACCTCGGCGGCGGGATCGTCGTCGACCGGGGCCGACGCGAGGTCACCGTCGACGGTGAGCCCGTGGCTCTCGCCGCCCGCGAGTTCGACCTGCTCGCCCACCTGGCCGAGAACCGGGGCCTGGCCCTGAGCCGACGCCAGCTCCTCGACGGCGTCTGGGGACCGGACTGGGTCGGCGACGAGCGGACCGTCGACGTCCACGTCCGCCAGTTGCGCAAGAAGCTCGGTGAGGGCCTCGCCCTGACGACCGTGTGGGGTGTGGGCTACCGCCTGGACTGATCATGACCGTGCCTCGTCCCTCCACCGGTCCCGCCAGGGTTCCGCCGCGAGCCCGGAAAACCCCGTGACGCGCCGCCTCACCCTGGCCCTGGTGGGACTGGTCGCCGTCACCCTCGTGCTCGTCGGCGTGGGGACCATGACCCTGGCGTCCCTCGCCGACCGGCGGGCGGCCGAGGCCGAGCTGCGCGACCAGGCCGAGGCCCTGAGCACGGTCCTGCAGGAGGTCACGATCGCCACCCCCGACGAGAGGTCGACGATCCGGGCCCGCCTGCGGACCTTTGCCCGCACCCTGAGTCTGGAGGGCGTGGGCCTTCTCGTGTATCCCCCCAACGGGGGCGAACCCCTGGGCGAGCTGCCCGAGGGCGTCACCCTCGACGAGGCGGACCTGGCGACCCTCCAGGCAGGCGGCCTGGTGAGCGGACGCTCGGGCGACACCATCTGGGCCGCAGCCGGGGGCCGCAACCGGCTCGGACTGGCCCAGGTGCTCGTGCTCACCCGCTCCCCCGATCCCATCCTCGGGCCCGCCGTGGGCTGGTTCCTGGTGGCGGGCGCGGCCACCCTCGTCGTCGCCGGCGGGGTGGCGGTGGTCCTGGGGCGCTCCCTGACCCGCCCCGTGCGGGCCGTGGCGGACACGACCCGGCGCCTGGCCGCCGGTGACCTGTCGGCCCGGGTCGGCGACGACGTCCCGCGAGGCGACGACGAGCTGGGTCGCCTGGTCACCGCCGTGGACACCATGGCCGCCGAGCTCCAGCGGGCCCGCGCCCTGGAGCGCCAGTTCCTCCTGTCGATCAGCCACGACCTGCGCACACCCCTGACCTCGATCCGGGGCTGGGGCGAAGCCCTGGCCGACGGCGCCGTCGACGACCCCGTCCAGGCCGGCCGACGCGTCGAGGCCGAGGCCCGGCGACTGGAGCGCCTCGTCACCGACCTCCTCCTGCTCGCCCGGCTCGAGAGCCGCAGCTTCGACTTCACGCCCCGGCGGGTCGACGCCGGCGAGCTGGTGGCCGACGCCGTCGCCGCCTTCGAACACGAGGCGACCGAGCGGGGGGTCGAGATCGGCGTCGAGGTGCCCGCCCACGCCACCCCCGTGCTCGTCGATCCCGACCGCTACGCCCAGATCGTCACCAACCTCGTCGGCAACGCCTGTCGTTTCGCCGATCACCGGGTCCGGGTGGTCGTCCACCTGGCCGCCGGCGGGGTCCACCTGGCGGTCGGCGACGACGGGCCGGGGATCGCCGACGAGGACCTTCCCCACGTCTTCGAGCGCCTCTACGTCGCCACCCGCAACCCCAAGGTCGCCGAATCGGGATCGGGCCTGGGTCTGGCCATCGTGCGCGAGCTCACCGAGGCCATGGGCGGTCGGGTGGTCGCACGCCGTTCGGCCCTCGGCGGCGCCGAGTTCGTTGTCAGCTTCCCGGTGGCCGACGCCGTCGGGGCCTCCGCCGGCGACGGGGCGACGGGGTCGGTCAGGCGCTGACCGCGGGCCCGGTGATGGCGAAGGGCGGCTCGACCACCCGGGCGGCGACGCCGGCGACCTCGACCGCGGCTCCGGGACCGACCCGGCGGGCCAGGGGTGCCAGGGCGAGACCGACCGGGCGGCCCCGGTGATCGCTGGCCGCCACCGCCGAGGTCACCACACCGAGCTCGCCGTCGGCATCGGTGACGGGCGAGGCGGGGTCGACGGGAGCGTCGGCCACCAGGAGGCGCACCGGTCGGGGAACCTGGCCCCCCCGGGAATCGATACGGGCCACCAGTTCCTGACCCACGTAGCAACCCTTGGTGAAGCTCACCGACGCCGCCACCACGCCGGCCTCGGCGGGGATGGTGTCGGGGGTGATCTCGGCCCCGAGGCGGGGGAAGGCGGCCGCCACCCGGGCCCGCTCGAGCCAGACGGGGTCGACCTCGACGGCGTCGCAGGTCGGGGCCGGTCCGACCAGATCGATGCCCTCGAAGCCGGGCCAGGTGACCTCGGCCGCGATCGGCGCATCCCGGCCCGTGACCCCGGCGGCTCCGGGGCCCCGCACCGCGATCATCTGCCACCCGGTCACGGTGTCGATGTCGACGGCCACCCGCAGACGGAAGCGGGTGAGACGCTCGACGAGAGCGTCGGCGTGACCGGCGTCGAGATCACAGAGCCAGGCGTCGCCGCTGGCGGTGATGCGGAACCAGCTCGCCACCCGTCCCCGGGGTTCGAGGGCGAGGGTCCACGCCGACCCACCGGACCGGAGGGCCGCCAGGTCCTGGGAGAGCTGGCCCTGCAGGTAGGTGGTGGCGTCGGGTCCGCCGACCCGCACCACGTCGCGGGGTGTCCGCACGGCCCACGCGGCGGGGCTCATAGCCGGCTCCCCCACCCGGTGGGATCCACCCGGGGCGCCCTCACGAGGCGTCTCCGGTGACCGGCGCCGCACCCCGCCGGGCGGCGGTGACGCGCCGGGCGGCCGGAACGGCGGCCAGCAGGGCCCGGGCCTTGTTGCGGCACTCGAGTTCCTCGTGGGCCGGGACCGAGTCGGCGACGATGCCCGCCCCCGCCTGCACGAACGCCCGGCCCCCGGTCACGAGCATGGTGCGGATGGCGATGGCGGTGTCGATGTTGCCCGAGAAGTCGAGATAGCCGACGACGCCGGCGTAGGGCCCACGCTTGACCGGTTCGAGCTCGTCGATGATCTCCATCGCCCGGACCTTGGGTGCCCCCGACACGGTGCCCGCGGGCAGGGTGGCCCGCAGCACGTCGATGGGGGTCCGGCCCGGGGCCAGAAGACCCGAGACCTGGGAGGTGAGGTGCATCACGTGGCTGTAGCGCTCGAGGGTCATCATCTCGTCGACCGTCAGGCTCCCGAACTCGACGACCCGACCCACGTCGTTGCGGGCGAGGTCGACGAGCATGACGTGCTCGGCGATCTCCTTGGGATGCTCACGCAGCTCGGCCCCCAGGCGTCGGTCCTCGGCGTCGGTGCGGCCCCGCCGGCGGGTGCCGGCGATGGGACGCGAGATCACCCGTCCCCCCAGCAGCTGCACCATCGGCTCGGGCGAGCCGCCCACGATCTCGAGATCCCCGTGGCGCAGGAAGTACATGTAGGGGCTGGGGTTGATCTGGCGCAGAACCCGGTACAGATCGAAGGCGTCGGCGTCGAGGTCGACCTCGAAGCGCTGGGACAGCACGACCTGGAAGATGTCGCCGGCGAGGATGTGCTCGCGGGCGGTCTCGACCGCCGCCTCGTAGTCGGCGGGCGTCATCGTCGAACGCACCGGGGGCGGTGCCGCGTCGGCGTCCGGGGGGGCGACGAGGGGCTCGTCGAGGGCCCGGCTTCCGGCCGCCGCGATCTCGTCCACCCGGTTGCACGCGTCGGCGTAGAGGGCCCCGAGGGTCTCGTCGGAGGCGTCGGGGGGAATCACCACGTTGGCGATGAGGGTCACCCTCTGGCGCCAGTGGTCGTACACGGCGAGCTCGCCGATCATCGACACCACGGCGTCGGGGAGTCCGAGATCGTCGGGCGGCGGATGCGGCAGGTGTTCGACCTCGCGGACGACGTCGTAGCCGAGATAACCCACCAGCCCCCCGTGCAGGGGCGGCAGACCCTCCAGGTCGGGGGCCCGGTAGTGGTCGAGGAGCACCTCGAGGGCGGCGAGGATGCCCTGGTCGGTGGGCACCTCGACCCCGAGATCGCCCTCGACGGTGACGTCCCGACCCCGGGCGACGAGGGAGGCCCGGGGACGGCGGCCGATGAAGGACCAGCGGCTCCAGCGCTCGCCGTGCTCGACCGACTCGAGTAGGAAGCCGTCGGCGTCGCCCACCACCCGGGCGAAAGCCGCCACCGGTGTGGTGAGATCGGCGAGCACCTCGCGCCACACCGGGACGACCGTGTGGCGGCGGGCCAGAGACCGGAAGGCCTCGAGGTCGGGCTGGTGAGCGCTGGCGCTCACGCCGGGTCGGGGCCGAAGGCGCGGTGGAAGCAGGTGAACTCGCCGGTGTGGCAGGCCCCGCGCCCCTCCTGTTCGACGACGAAGAGCAGGGTGTCGCCGTCGCAGTCGTAGTAGGCCTCGCGGATCCACTGGCGGTCACCGGAGGTGTCGCCCTTGCGCCACACCTCCTGACGGCTCCGGCTCCAGAACACCGTGCGCCCCTCCGCCAGGCTCATCTGCAGGGTCTCGGCGTTCATCCAGGCCATCATCAGCACCCGGCCGGTCGCCGCGTCCTGCACGATGGCGGGGACGAGACCCCGTTCGTCGTAGGTGACGGCGGCGAGCTGGTCGGGCGTGGCCTCGATCGGTGTGGCGGTCGACATGCTCTGGAGCCTAGAGGCGGTCGCCCCCGGGCCGACCGCCCTTCGCCGCTCGACCCGACGATGTCGTAGGGTCGGCCACCATGACCAGCGAACTCGCCCGTCTCGACGCCGTCGCTCTGGCCGCCGCCATCGCCGCCGGCGAGGTCTCACCCCTCGAGGTGATCGAGGACACCGCTCGGCGCCTCGAACGCCTGAACCCCACCGTCAACGCCGTCATCCACCCCGACCTCGACGCCGCCGTCGACGCCGCCCGCGGGACCCTGCCCGACGGCCCGTTCCGGGGGGTCCCCATGCTCCTCAAGGACCTGTGGCCCACCGAGAAGGGGCGGCCCCACCACCTGGGTGTCGCCGCCCTGCGCCGGGCCGATCACCGCGCCGATGTCGACGCCAACATCACCACCGCCTACCGCAGGGCCGGCTTCGTGCTCGCCGGTCGGACCAACACCCCCGAGCTGGGTCTGGTCGCCACGACCGAACCCCTGGCCTACGGGCCCTCACGCAACCCGTGGAACCCCGAGCACGGCACCGGCGGTTCGTCGGGCGGAGCGGCCGCCGCCGTCGCGGCGGGCATCGTGCCGGCCGCCAACGCCTCCGACGGGGGCGGCTCGATCCGGATCCCCGCCGCCATGTGCGGGCTGGTCGGCCTCAAACCGAGCCGGGGCCGGATCTCGATGGGACCCCTCCAGGACGAGTGGGGCAACTCGGTCCAGCACGTGGTGAGCCGAACCGTGCGCGACGCCGCCGCCATCCTCGACGCCACTGCCGGGCCCTGGCCCGGCGACGGGGTCGTCGCACCGCCCGTCGGCGCCCCCTGGGCGGCGGCGGCCGCCACCTCACCCGGTGAGCTGCGCATCGGCTTCGTGTCGACCTCCATCCGGCCCGAGCTCGACACCCACCCCGAGGTCACCGCCGCCGTCGAGGCCACCGCCGCCTTGTTGGCCGAGCTCGGACACCGGGTCGACGAGGATCATCCCCGCTCCCTGCACGACCCCGAGCTCGTGTCCACCTTCACCGACGCCTGGACGGCGGGCGCCGCCGCCAGCCTGCGCCGCATCGGCCAGTGGATCGGCCGTCCCCTCGGCCCCGACGACGTCGAACCCGGGACCTGGGCGATGGCCACCGCCGGCGGTCGGGTCAGCGCCCCCGACCTGATCGTCGCCCAGGCCAACCAGATGACCTTCCGCCGTCGGGTGGCCGCCTGGTGGACCGACCACGACCTGCTCCTCACCCCCACCTGCCTGCAGCCCGCGCCCCGCCTGGGCGAGCTCGTCGCCTCCGAGGACGATCCCCTGCGGGGACTGAAGAACTCGATCCCCTACGCCGTGTTCACCTCACCGTTCAACGTGACCGGCCAACCCGCCATCTCCCTGCCCGTCGCCACCACCGACGAGGGCCTGCCCATCGGGGTGCAGCTCGTCGCCGCCTACGGACGCGAAGACCTGCTGGTGCAGGTGGCGGCCCAACTGGAGGAGGCGGTCGGCTGGCCCGAACGACTCTCGCCTCTGCATCCGTGACCGCGCTCCGGTGCCTCCGCACCGGGGGCGGCTCAGAGATAGAGCCCGGTGCTGCCCTGGTCGAGGCGCTCGGCGGCCACGGCATGCACGTCCCGCTCGCGCAGGATGATGTAGTCGCGGCCCCGCACCTCGACCTCGTAGCGGTCCTCGGGATTGAACAGGACCTGGTCGCCGGGCTCCATGTTGCGCACATTCGGTCCGACGGCCACGACCTCGGCCCAGGTCAGACGCTTGCCCACCTGAGCCGTGGCGGGGATCAGGATCCCGCCCGAGGTGCGCCGCTCCCCCTCCGACTCGCCCAGGCGCACCAGGATGCGGTCGTTGAGCATCTTGATGGGGAGTCGCTCGGTGCCGCCGGGTGCCGGTACACCCGCGGTGTCGTCGGCGGGCGCGGCCGCCCTCGTGGTGTCGGACGTGGTCACGGCCGACAACGCTAGCGCCGTGACCACGCCACCCGACCCGACGGTCCCCCCGCCCCATCGACCGGGCACCACCACCGTGACGGTGACCAGCACCGACGGGGTGCGTCTGGGGGTCGACGTCACCGACCCGGAGACCACCCCGCGGGGCACCGCCGTGCTCGGCCATCCCCATCCCCTCTTCGGGGGCTCACGTCATGACGCCGTGCTCGCCGCCGTCGCCGCCGTCCTGGTCGCCCACCGGTGGCGGGTCGTCCGTCCGGACTTCCGGGGGGCCGGTGACGCCGACGGCGTCCACGGCGGGGGCGGCCCCGAGACCGGTGACCTGATGGCGGCCACGGGCCTGGCCGTTCCCGAGCGACCCCTGATTCTCGGGGGCTACAGCTTCGGAGCCGACGTCGCCCTGGCCTGCGCCCCGGCCGGGCTCGTCGCCTGGCTCGTCATCGCCCCACCCCTGAGCGTGGTCGCCCCGTCCACCATGCCCGCCGCCCGCGACACCCGTCCCAAGTTCGTCGTCGTCGCCGCCCACGACACGATCGCCCCGCCCGGGCGTGTGGCGGAGACCACCGCCGACTGGCCGGCCACACACATCGCCGTGGTCGACGGGACCGACCACCTCTTCCTCGGCGCCACCCGCGCCCTGCAGGAGCACGTCACGCGCCTCGTCAGCAGCCTGTGACTCCTGTCATCATGGGGTCCATGGACGCCACCATGATGGAGTACCCGCTCACCGTCACCCAGATCTTCCGCCACGGCCAGCAGGTCCACGGCGACCGGGAGGTCATCTCCTGGACGGGCGGCGACGCCCGACGGGCCTCCTTCGCCGAGGTCGGTGAACGCGCCGAGCGCCTCGCCCGGGGGCTGGGCGAACTCGGGGTCGGACCCGGCGACGTCGTCGGCACCTTCTGCTGGAACCACCAGGAGCACCTCGAGGCCTACTTCGCCGTGCCGTGCATGGGGGCGGTCCTGCACACCCTCAACATCCGTCTCTTCCCCGAGCAGCTCGCCTACGTCGTCGATCACGCTGGCGACAAGGTCGTCATCATCGACGACTCCCTCATCCCCCTCTACGCCCGGGTCGTGGACGACATCGCCTCGGTGCAGACCTACGTGGTGGTGGGTGACGGCGACGCCTCGGCCCTCGGCGACCGTCACGTCGTCCGCTACGACGATCTCCTGGCCGCCAACGCCCCGGGATTCGACTGGCCCCAGCTCGACGAGCGCTCGCCGGCGGCCGCCTGTTACACGAGCGGGACCACCGGCAACCCCAAGGGCGTCGTCTACAGCCACCGCTCCCAGTGGTGCCACACCATGGGTGCCGCCGCCGGGGGTCTCGCCGTCGGCGACCGGGACACCTTGTTGATGATCGTCCCCATGTTCCACGCCAACGCCTGGGGTCTGCCCTACATCGCCTGGGCCCACGGGGCGAACATCCTCCAGCCCGAGCGCTACCTGCAGCCCGAGCCCCTCGTGGCCATGATCGAGCAGGAGAAGCCCACCTTCGCCGCCGCCGTGCCCACCGTGTGGAACGGCGTCCTCCAGCTCGGCGCCACCCGCCCCATCGACCTGTCGAGCCTGCGTTCGGTGGTGGTCGGCGGCTCGGCCGTCCCCCGCCAGATGATCAAGACCTTCCGCGACGACTACGGCGTCGAGATCATCCAGGGCTGGGGCATGACCGAGACCTCGCCCCTGGGCGCCATGTCGTTCCCGCCCGCCGGGGTCGAGTACGGCACCGAGGAGGAGCTCGACTGGCGGGCCAAGACCGGGCGCATCGTGTGCGGCGTCGACCTGCGCATCACCGACGAGAACGGCGTCCCTCAGCCGTGGGACGGCAAGAGCATCGGCGAGATCGAGGTCCGGGGACCCTGGATCACCGGTCGCTACGCCGGGGTCGAACCCGATCCGGAGAAGTTCCGCGACGGCTGGTTGCGCACGGGTGACATGGCCACGGTGGAGCCCAACGGCTTCATCCAGATCGTCGACCGCACCAAGGACGTCATCAAGAGCGGGGGCGAGTGGGTCAGCTCGGTCGACCTCGAGAACCAGCTCATGGCTCATCCCGAGGTGGTCGAGGCAGCCGTCATCGGTGTCCCCGACGAGAAGTGGGACGAGCGTCCCTGCGCCTGCGTCGTGCGGGCCGAGGGGTCCTCGGTCGGCCCGGCCGATCTGGCGGCGTTCCTCGCCGATCGGGTCGCCAAGTGGTGGATTCCGGAACGCTGGACCTTCATCGACGAGGTGCCGAAGACCTCGGTGGGCAAGTTCGACAAGAAGGTGCTGCGGGCCCGTTACGCGGCCGGGGAGCTGAGCGTCGAGACCCTCGACTCCTGACGCCCCGGCGGTCGGGCCGCCGGCGCCGTCTCAGCGGTCGGGAGGACGCACCGTCACCCCGCGCGCCGCCAGGAGGCGCTTGGCGTCGGCCACCGTGTGCTGGCCGAAGTGGAAGATGGAGGCGGCCAGCACGGCATCGGCACCGCCCTCGAGTACGCCGTCGACCAGGTGCTCGAGGGTGCCCACCCCACCGGAGGCGATGACCGGCACCCCGACGGCGTCGGCGACGGCGGCCGTCAGCTCCAGGTCGAAACCCTCGCGCGTCCCGTCACGGTCCATCGAGGTGAGCAGGATCTCGCCGGCCCCCAGGCGTTCGACCTCGCGGGCCCAGGTGACCGCGTCGACGCCGGTGCGGGTGCGCCCCCCGTGGGTGTACACCTCGAAGCCGCTGGCGGTGTCGGGGCTACGGCGGGCGTCGACGGCCACGACGCAGCACTGGGCGCCGAAGGTGCGCGAGATCTCGGCCACCAGATCGGGGCGGCGCACGGCGGCGGTGTTGACCGACACCTTGTCGGCGCCGGCCCGCAGGAGGCGGCGGGCATCGTCGACGCTGCGGATCCCGCCACCGATGGTGAAGGGGATGAAGACCTGCTCGGCGACGGCCCGGGCCATGTCGACGGTGGTGTCGCGCCGGTCGGAGGAGGCGGTGATGTCGAGGAAGACCAGTTCGTCGGCGCCCTGCTCGTCGTAGCGGGCGGCGAGCTCGACCGGGTCGCCGGCGTCGCGCAGACCGACGAAGTTCACCCCCTTGACGACCCGACCGGCATCGACGTCGAGGCAGGGAATGACCCTCGCCGCCCGGATGGTCACGCCAACCCCCGTTCCGTTCCGGTCCCGGACCCGGGCACGGCGGGCGGCCCGGACGTGGAGGCGAGGGCCCGGACCGCCTCGGCGACGTCGACGCGACCCTCGTAGATGGCCCGACCGACGATGGCGCCCGCCAGGCGGCGTCCGTGGGCCTCGACCTCGGCGAGGACCAGGAGGTCGTCGAGTGACCCGACCCCACCCGAGGCGATGACGTCGGTGCCGGTGGCGGCGAGGACGGCGGCGAGGCCCTCGACGTCGGGGCCTTCGAGGGTGCCGTCGCGGGCGATGTCGGTCACGACGAAGGCGTCGACCCCGGCGTCGGCGTAGGCACCCACGAGATCGCCCACCGAGTGACCGGAGCCCTCCAGCCAGCCGTGGGTCGCCACCTCGCCCGCCCGGGCGTCGACACCGACGGCCACCCGGTACCCGGCGGCGAGTCGGCGCACGAGTTCGGGGTTCTCGAGGGCGGCGGTGCCGATCACGACCCGCTCGACCCCGGCTGCGAAGAGGGCTTCGGCGGCGGCCGTGTCGCGGACACCGCCCCCGGCCTGGACCGGTACGTCGACGGCACGGGCGATGGCGGCGACCGTGTCGCGGTTCTCGGGCCGTCCGGAACGGGCGGCGTCGAGGTCGACCACGTGGATCCACGGCGCCCCGGCGGCGGCGAAGGCACGGGCCTGGGCGACGGGATCGTCGCCGTAGACGGTCTCGCGCCCGTAGTCGCCCTGGAGCAGGCGCACGCAGCGGCCCCCGCGGATGTCGATGGCGGCGAAGAGGTCCATCAGCGCTGTCCTCCCGGATCCCCGGCGCCGACCGAGGCGCGACGGCGCGCCGCCAACTCCACGAAGTTGGCGAGGACCCGCAGGCCGGCGCGCCCCGACTTCTCCGGGTGGAACTGAGCGGCCCACAGGTCGCCCCGCGCCAGGGCGGCGGCCTGGGGGCCGCCGTAGTCGCAGGTGGCGATGACGGCGGGACCGTCCTCGAGGGCATAGGAGTGCACGAAGTACATCCACACCGGGTCGTCGAGTCCCTCGAAGAGGGGGTGGGGCCGGCGCCGCTCGACGACGTTCCACTGGATCTGGGGCCGCCGGACGCCCTCGGGAAGGCGGCGCACCTCGGCGTCGAGCACCCCGAGACCGGCCACACCGGGCGCCTCCTCGGAGGCGCGGGCCAGAAGCTGCATGCCGATACAGATGCCGAAGAAGGGGCGACCGGCGTCGATGACCTCACGTACCACCCCGTCGAGGCCCCGTTCGGTGAGGGCGGTCATGCAGGGCCCGAACGCCCCCACCCCGGGGAGCACCACTCCGTCGGCTCGCCGGATGAGTTCGTGGTCGGCGGTCAGGCGGGCGTCGGCGCCGACATGCTCGAACCCCTTGTGGGCCGAGTGCAGGTTCCCGATGCCGTAGTCGACGATGGCGATGAGCGGGGGCGGCCCCGCCACCGGGCCGGGGCGGCTCACAGGGTCCCCTTGGTGGACGGCACCCCGGAGCCCTCCACCCGTACCGCGTCGCGCAGGGCGCGGGCGACCGCCTTGAACGACGCCTCGATCAGATGGTGGGTGTTGACACCACGCTGCGACACCAGATGGAGGGTCACCCCGGCGCTCGTCACGAACGCCCGCCAGAACTCCTCGCACAGCTGGGGGTCGAAGGGCGGATCGCCGAGGATCTTCTGACCCGGCGTGTCGACCTCGTAGTGCAAGAAGGGCCGGCCGCTCAGGTCGACCACGGCCTGCACCGCGGCCTCGTCGAGGGGCACGGTCACCGAGGCGAAGCGCCGGACGCCGGCCTTGTCGCCGAGCGCCTCGGCGAAGGCGCGACCCAACAGGATCCCGGTGTCCTCGACGGTGTGGTGGGCGTCGATCTCGAGGTCACCGCGGGCCGTCACGGCGAGGTCGAAGCCGCCGTGACGGCCGAGCTGGTCGAGCATGTGGTCGAAGAAGGGGATGCCGGTGGTGACCTCGGTCGAGCCCGTCCCGTCGATCTCGAGCCGGATGCTGATGTCGGTCTCGCGGGTCGTGCGGGTGGATTCGGCTCGGCGGCTCACGAAGCGACCTCCGGGGAGGGATCGGTGTCGGTCCCGGCGGCGAGGACCTCGGCCAGGGCGTCGAGGAAGCGGGTGTTCTCGTCGGGCGTCCCCACCGTGACCCGCAGGCAGCCCTCCAGTCGGGGCCACGAGGAGCAGTTGCGGACGAGAACGGAGCGCTCGACGAGAGCGTGCCACACGTCGTCGCCGGACCGGGTGGTGGGACGGAACAGCACGAAGTTCGCCGACGAGGGCCACACCCGGACCGGCAGTGCATCGAGGGCAGCCTCGATCCGCCGGCGTTCGGCGACGATTAGACCCACCCGCTCCTCCATGGCGTCGAGATGGTCGAGGGCGAGGCGTCCGGCGAGTTGGGTGACGGCGTCGAGGTGGTAGGGCAGGGCGACCTTCTCGAGCTCGACCACCACCCAGCGGGGGGCGAGGAGGTAGCCGATGCGCGCCGCAGCCAGGGCCCACGTCTTGGAGTAGGTCCGCGACACGACGAGGGGCACGTCGTCGTCGACGAGCCCGTCGGCGCGGTGCTCGGCGAACTGGGCGTAGGCCTCGTCGACACACACCAGCCCGCCGGTGCGTGCCGCCAGATCGACGGCGGTGGCGACCAGTCCCGGGTCCTCCGCCGTTCCCGTGGGGTTGTTCGGTGAACACAGGAAGGTGACGGTGGGTGATGCCCCTTCGACCACCCGCTCGAGCTCGTCGGGGGCGACGGTGAAGTCGTCGCGCCGGTCCCCCACCACCACCTCGGTGCCCGTCACCCGGGCGAGATGGCCGTGCAGGGCGTAGGTGGGCTCGAAGAGAGCGGCCCGCCGGCCCGGACCCCCGTAGGCGAGCAGGAGAGCCTGGAGCACCTCGTTGGAGCCGTTGGCCACGAAGACCTGCTCGGCGTCGAGCCCGTGCAGGGCTCCGATGGCGGCCCTCAGGGCGAGTGCCCGACGATCGGGATAGCGGTTCCAGGCGACCTCGCCCACCGCAGCGGCCAGGGCCCGGGCGAACGCCGGGGGCGGCGGATAGGGGCTCTCGTTGGTGTTGAGCCGGACCGCCACGTCGAGTTGGGGCGAGTGGTAGCCCGCCATCAGGGCGATGTCGGGACGGGCGGCCACCCTCGGCGCTCGGTCGGAGCGCCCGTCGACGGGAACGGGCGCGCTCACGGGGCCGCCTCCCGGCGCAGACGGATGGAGTCGGCGTGGGCCGCCAGCCCCTCGGCGGTGGCCAGGGTCTCGACCACGGGGCCGAGACGGGCGAAGGCGGCCTGATCGGCCTCGACCACGTGCAGGTCCTTGAGGAAGTCGTGGACGGTGAGGGCGCTGGCGAAGCGGGCCGTGCCGTTGGTGGGCAGGACGTGGCTGGGTCCGGCCACGTAGTCGCCCAGGGAGGCCGGCGACCAGGGACCGACGAAGACCGCGCCCGCGTTGTGGACCCGCTCCAGCAGGGCCTCGGGGTCGGCCACCAGCAGCTCGAGGTGCTCGGGGGCGATGGCGTCGGCCACGTCCACCGCCTGGGCCGCATCACGGCACACGACGACGTGACCCGAGGTGCCCAGGGTGGCGAGGATCTCGTCACGGCGGGGGGCCGCCTCGACCAGGGCGGCGATCTCGGCGCTCACCCGGTCGGCGACCTCCTCGTCCCAGGTCACGAGCCAGGCCAACCCGTCGGGCCCGTGCTCGGCCTGGACGATGACGTCGATGGCCGCGAAACGGGGCGGAACGCTGGCGTCGGCGATCACGACCACCTCGCTGGGGCCGGCGAAGGACGACGGCACGCCGACGAGGCCCGCCACCTCCTGTTTGGCCAGGGCGACGTAGACGTTGCCGGGCCCCACGATGACGTCGACGGGATCGATCGACTCGGTGCCGTGGGCCAGGGCGGCGATGGCCTGGGCGCCGCCGACGGGATGGATCTCGTCGACGCCGGCGACCGCCGCCGCGGCCAGGACGAGGTCGGGTACCCGGCCGTCGGGTCCCGGGGGAACGCACAGAACCACCTCGCTCACCCCGGCGATCCGGGCGGGTACGGCGGTCATGAGCACGGTGGAGGGATAGGCGGCCCGGCCCCCGGGCACGTAGCACCCGGCCCGGTGCACGGGCCGGTGCAGGCCCCGCAGGCGCAGGCCGGCGTCCTCGAGCACCACGTCGGCGGGCATCTGGGCCCGGTGGTAGCGGGCGATGGCGTCGTGGGCACTGCGAAGGGCGGTGCGCTGGTCGGCGTCGAGGCGCTCGAGCGCCGCCGCCGGCTCGGTGGGCCCGACGCTCAGGCGGGGTTCGGGGACCCCGTCGAAGCGTCGGGTGAAGTCGATCAGGGCGGCGTCGCCCCGCCGGCGCACGGTCTCGATGATGTCGCGGACCACCTCGACGGGGCCGTCGGCGGGGGTGCGCGGCCGGGGCAGGTGCGCGGCGACGGGCCCGGTGACGGAGCGCAGGTCGAGGCGGGACAGCACGCGATCACGCTAGCTGGATTCGCTCCCGGTCCCGGGGCCCGGCGGGGGTGCCCCCGACACCGCGCCCGCCGGGCACACTGGGGGCGTGGATCCCGATGCCGCCGACCTCTCGTCGGTCACCTCCAGCCTGGCCGAACTCGCCCGCCGTGTCGACGAGGTGGCCCGGCGCCGCTCCGTCGATCCCGACGATCCCTACCTCGCTCGCCTCCACGAGATCGAACGCACCCTGCATACCGCCGAGCGTCGTCTCCGGGTCGTCATCCGGGAGCTGGCGGGGCCCTGACCGTCGTACCCGAGCGGCGGCGTCCTTCGGCGTCCCTCGAGCTCAGTCGACGGGGACGGCGGCGACCGGTGCCGGTGCCACCGTGGGCAGGTGACGGGCCACCGAGCCGGTGATGAAGCCCAGGATCGGTCCGACCCGGTGGGAGCCGATCACCAGCAGGGAGGCCGCCTGCGCCTCCTCACTCAGGCGGGCCACGGGCGGACCGGCGACGGTGCGGGTCTCCACCTCGAGACCGGGACGGCCGGCGCGGACGTTCCCGCTCAGGAGCTCGAGCGCCTTGGCCGACGCCGCCGTCAGGAGCTCGAGATCGATGGTGGCGCTCTCGTCGATGTAGGTCAGGGGTTCGACGACGTGCGCGAGGCGAAGGGGCAGCCCCCGGTCGACGGCCAGGTCGGCGGCCCAGGCGACGGCCGCGTCAGGCTCGCCGCCCTTGGGATCGCGGACCGCCGCCATCACCGGCCCGGTGAGGGGCGCGAGGGGGGCGTCGTCGTTGACGATGATGACGGGACGGTGCGACTTGTGCAGGAGCCGTCCCGGCACCTCGCCCAGGTGATGGCGGCTCCAGCGACCGTTGCCGTGCTGGCCGACGACGATGGCCTGGGCGTCGGTCTCGTCGGCCACCCGCATGAGAGCCTCGGCGGGGTCGGCGTCGACCAGACGCTCGTCGACGGCGAGCCCGGGACGGTCGATGCCCTCGGTCCAGGTCTGTTCGAGGGCCAGGCGGTGCTGCTCGCGGACCTCGTCGAGGCTCACCTGGGCCACGGCCACCAGCAGTTCGGGGGCGGGATCGAAGCCGTGCACCACGGTGATCCGTCCCCCTTCGGCCTGGGCCGCCGCCCACTCGAGGGCGTGACGGGCGCCGGCCGATCCGTCGACACCGACCACGAGCCGTCGGAGCATGGCCTGACCTCCCATGTCGCCGGGTCGCCGCTACGGCGAGCCCCCTTCCATCCCCGACGCTAACGCCGGGCCGGGCCCGGGGGCAGGGACCAACGTCCGTGCCCGCGGGCCCGGGGGCGTGGGGGAGGTTCAGGGCCCGGTCGGCACCAGGACGTCGCCGCCGGTCGGCGGGGTCGTGCCACCACCACCGGTCGGCGGGGTCGTGCCACCACCGGTCGGCGGGGTCGTGCCACCACCGGTCGGCGGGGTCGTGTCACCACCACCGGTCGGCGGGGTCGTGTCACCACCACCGGTCGGCGGGGTCGTGTCACCACCACCGGTCGGCGGGGTCGTGTCA
>RFFY01000835.1 GCA_003697065.1 Actinomyces sp.
CCGGGTCGGGAGCCGACACGGTGGCCCTCGATGCCCTGGCGCCCGGGATGACCCTGCCGGATCCGGTCGGGTCCTACGTCCGCGGTCACGCCGTCGACGCCCGGGACCCGGACCATCCCGTCGTCCCCCTCGTGGACGTGGCCCTGGCGCTCGGGGCCCGGCCCGTCGACACCGGCCCCGGCGACGTGGAGGTCGGGGGCCGCCGGGTGTGGCTCGACGGCGGACCCGTCACGCCCTTCGATCCCGTCGAGACCGGGGACGCCGGTGTCCTACCGGCGGTCCATCTCACCGCCGGCTCCCTGCAGCCCCTCCAGGTCCGCTCCCCCGCCGCGGACCTGGCGCCCGACCAGCTGGCGGCGGTGTCGCACCGGGGCGGGCCCGCCCGCATCATCGCCCCCGCCGGTTCCGGCAAGACCCGGGTGCTCACCGAGCGGGCCCGTCATCTCGTACGGGACCAGGGTCTCGATCCCGGCGTGGTCTGCCTCGTCGCCTTCAACGTGCGGGCCCGCGACGAGATGGCCGAACGCACCCGGGACTGTCCCGGGCTCGGGGTGCGCACCCTGAACTCCTTGTCCCTGGCGATCGCCTCGGGCACCGGCCCCTTCGCCACCCCGCCCACCGGGCCGGTCCGCACCATCGAGGAACGCCAGGTCCGCGAGCGCCTGGCCCGCCTGGTACCGAGCCGTCGTCGTGTCGCCATGAGCGATCCCTTCGCCGCCTGGATCGACGCCCTGCGCTCGTGCCGCCTGGGGCTCCGCAGCCCCGACGATGTCGAAGCGGACTTCGGCGGTGAGGTGAGGGAGCTGGGCGAAGTCCTCGCGGCCTACCGGGCGGGCCTGCGCGCCGACGGCGTCGTCGACTTCGACGAGCAGGTGATCCGGGCCATCGAGGTCCTGGTCACCGACCCCGACTGTCGGGCGGCGGCCCGGCGGGCCTGCGGCGTGCTCCTCGTCGACGAGTTCCAGGACCTCACCCCGGCCCACCTCCTGCTGATCCGTCTGCTGGCGGGACCGGCCGGCGAGGTGTTCGCCGTCGGCGACGACGACCAGACCATCTACGGCTACACCGGGGCCTCGCCCGAGTGGCTCATCGACTTCGACCGCTGGTTTCCGGGCGCCACCGGCCACGCCCTCCACGTGAACTACCGCTGTCCGGCACCGATCGTGGCGGCGGCCAACCGTCTCCTGGCCCGCAACCGGCGACGCCTCCCCAAGCGCATCGAGCCCGCACCCCGCCCCTCCTCCGACGGTGTCGGCGAGCCCCACGAGAGCGTCGGCTCCCTGGTGGTGTCGACCACCGCCGATCCCGTCGGCGACCTCGTCGCCCGCGTCCGCGACCTGCTCGAGGACGGGGTGGCGCCCGACGAGGTGGCCGTGCTCACCCGCGTCAACGCCACCCTCCTCGCCCCCTACCTGGCTCTCGACGCCGCCGGCGTGCCCACCGACACCCCCCTGGGGCCGGAGTTCCTCCGCCGCACCGGCGTCGAGGCCGCCCGCGCCTGGCTGTACCTCGCTTTCGGGAACGACGGCTACCTCGACCCGGGGGCTCTGGGGATCGCCGTCCGGCGGCCTCCTCGCGGTCTCCACCCCCGCCTGGTCGACTGGGTGTGTGAGAACACCTCCCTGGCGGCGCTCGAACGACTCGCCGACCGCCTGCGTGAACCCCGTGACGCCGAACGCGTCCG